>DYNA01000238.1 GCA_020721325.1 Paludibacter propionicigenes | reverse complement strand
TTATTTTCCTAATTTAAAAGGATTTAAAAAAAATGTCATGTAGAGTAATTTTTTTTATAAAAACAAATGGTTTTATAAAAAAATGACCTAATTTATAAGAAGTAGAATTGTATAAAAGATTGTTTAGATTTTCCAATTGTTTGATTCGTTTATGAGCAGAAATAGGGTCTAAATAATCGTTGTAAAGTTCTATGTGTTTGTGAAAAAGATAAGAATTTAATCTTTTCTTTTTATCAGAGCCGGGTTGTATAGCCGAAATCATCGATTGGTTTTTAATTCGATAATAAAATAAAATTTCAGGTATTCGATACACTTTTACATTAAGTTGAATTAAAGTAAGCCAAAAATCCCAATCTTCGAGTCCCCAAAACATGTTTTTGTCGTACCCTTTTGTTTTATTATAGTCGTCTTTACGAAAAAAAGCTGAACAAAAAATTTGATTTTCATTTAAAAATTCAGGTAAATTAAATGGTGCAAGCTCCCATTTTCCTTTTTTTTCGCCAAAGAACTCTGCTTCACAATATACAATTCCTATCTTTTCGTTTTCATCTAAAACTTTAACAGCCTTTTCCAAATAAGTATCCGCAATTTTATCGTCAGCATCGAGAGGTAAAATGTATTTTCCTTGACTAACTGCTATTCCGTTGTTTCTTGCCATAGCTAAACCCTGATTGTGAGTTTCGATGACTTTTGTTTTGGGCTTATTGTAGTTTTTTAAAAGTTCATTGGTATATTCATCGGTCGAACCGTCATTTACTATAATGATTTCAAAATCTTGAAAGGTTTGCGATAGTACCGAGTTAATACATTCATCGAGATAAATTCCCTGATTGTAACAAGGTACAATCACACTAACTTTAACAGACATGCTTTTTTTATTTGAACAGTTTATAAAAGATCGTTTTTATTTTTTGTAAAGGAAATAAAATCATTTTCCCAATTTTATAAGTTGTTGATTGAAGGATATCGAATATAATTTTTTGATACGTTTTTATCTGTTTATCTTTTTCAATTTCACTTGTTTCCTTTAGATATTGTTCTAAAAGATTTATTTTTTCCGGTTGGTTTAAAAAATCATTTTTAATTATTTTATGAACAAAACTATCGGAAGATAAATAACTGAAAGAGAACGATAAATGGGTGTTATTCTGTATGTTTTCGATAAAAAAATCAGATAAAGTAGAAACTGGGAAGAAATTTAATTTTTGCTCTATAAGTAGAGATTCTACCTGAGCTAAATCGCCATCGCCGCGTTCGATGCCTTCAGGATTAGTTACATGTTGTGGATTGTGCCAACGGAAATATCCGTTTTCAAACTCTTCAACATAAGCAAACGGAGCAGGGCATAAATTTTGATTAAAAAATCGATAGCTGTGTTCGGTATGCCCAAACCGTTTGTATTTAGCAAATTCGGTATGCCAGCCACCTACTTTTTGAAGTCCTTCTTTACTAAAAAAATTAATAACTCCACTTCCGTATAAAGTAAAAAGAATTGAGTTTTCATTTGATTTTAAACGTTTAACCATAGGATAAAATCGAAAAGCTTCGCCTGATGAAAAATGGTGAATGTTTGTAATCCTTGCAATTTTTATTTGATTATAAAAAAATGCCGAATTTAAAAGTTCTACATCATCTTCTATAAAAAAATAATAGTCGTAATTCGGAAATTGTTTGAGAACTCTATTTTTAGAAAGTCCTACTCCTTCGCGTTCTTGTGAGTATAACAAGGGTATTCTGTTGGTGTTGCAAAACTCAATGTATTTTTTATCGTTACCGTCGAGAGCCAATAAAAAATCAAATTCATCGGAAGAATTGCAAAAAACTAAATAATCGCAAATAAATGCTTTTACATAATCTAATCGATTACACGTAGTTATGGCTATGAGAGCTTTGAAATTACTCATTTTATTTTTTTTATTAAATAAACTGATTAATGTTTAATAATTGATTGTATTTTTGCTTTACAATTTCTTCTCCAAATAAATTTTCAAGCATTTTTTTATTATATGTTATTTCTAAACTTTTAAAAATGGCTTCATCTTTATCTTTTAAATGAATTGGCATATCTTCTTCAATATTATATATTTTGATATTATTTGTTTTTAATAAATCAAATAATGTATTTTCTTTTTTCATATAAATTGCACAACCTTGATTAAGTAATGCAATAATATTACCAGAAGCTTGCGACCTTTTCATTCCAAAAATTCCAATCTTACAGCTATTTAATATATTCATATATTCAAAATAAGATAAAAATGAAGTTAAAGGAATAAATTTTTCTTTAAAAAATTTATATCCATATTTTATAATTATATTTGCATAATTCTTATTTCCATACGAAAGAGGACAATATATTTTATCAAAATTTGATAAATCGTAATGTGATAATTCGTTAAAAATATCTAAATGATTATTACTTGGATTTGCAGAATTTCCAACAATTATATTTCTTTTTGGTTGTTTTTTTACATCTGATTTATCCATTTGTATTGTACTCATATAATTAAAATCTATCCACTTATAATTTATTTTTAATTTATTTACAAATAGTTCCAAATCTTTAGGTATGTAATGAGCAAAATATGTAATTTTATTTTTAATTATTTCAAATTTTCTAATATTAGTCGATATTTGTTTTTTAAGTTCTTTTGTTTGTTTAAAAAATCGGATTGAATTTTTATATAGATAAAAAGGATTAATGCACCAATTCATTTTAACCTTTGTATCTAACTGTATATGCTTTGTTTTTTTTAAAAAAAAAAGGTTTTCATATTTTGGCAATAATGTAAAACCATCTGCTCCCCAAAATATCCACACAATAGGAATTTCTATCTGAATTAGACTAATAAAATCAATCAAAACTTCACTTAAATAGTGTATATAGACAACATCTTCCTTTTTTATTTCATTCGAAAGCCTTTTTAAATCAGAATAATTTGATGAAATTATTTCGATTTTATCCGATTTTATATATTTAAGTTTTTCTTCATTTGAATATACAATATAACGATTTAAGGTATTTGTATAGTTTTCTTCATTTTCAATGAAAAAATCTAAAAATTTATCATCGTGAGTTATATGTATATTCATTTATTTTATCTTTTATCATTTTTACAAAAATTACACTTTGAGATTTTTTATATAAAAAAACTACAAAACTAAAACCCATATCAATAATTAAATGTATAATTCGAATTCAAAATTCGTTTGTTGCCTCAAAAGTTTTTTGATATATAAAACGCAAAAATAAAATTAGCATATTCTAATTTTAGTCGCTAAGCAGTTCAAAACTGCTTAGCGACTAATGCTAAATTAAATATTACGTTTTATATACATTGTGCAATATAATCTTCGTGATTATATGACATCATAAAAACAGATAACATCATAACTATATTTTTTTTTCCATTTTAAAAGTATTGTTTTTCTGTTCTACAGTCATAAATCCTAATTTTTCATACAATTTAATAGCCCCAAGATGCTCGCAACTGACATATAAATATATTTTATCGAGACCTAACTCTTTTTGTGCATATTGTAATAATAGCAAAGACGCCTCAAAAGCAACCCCTTTCCCCCAATAATCAGTTTCACCAATAAAAATATGATATTCAGCATCAGTCTGACAAATATTCGTTAATTGAATGTTTCCAACATATTTATTATTAACTAATATAGCATGTCTTGAACTTTCTTTATCATCGAGAACATTTCTAATCCATTCTTTTTCAATTTCAGGCGTTATTTTTTTATCAGGTTTCTTCCCTGTATATTTCCATATTTCAGGATTATTTCGCCATTTATAAGAAATGATATAGTCGTCCTCTTGTAATAGACGAATTTTAATAATATTCATAAATTGATAAGGCTTAAGATGTTAGTCATTTCCTTTTCGCCGTACCTTTGGTCTATCGGCAAAGCTAATAAATTTTCTGTTAAATAAAACTCAAAATCATTTTCTTCAACAAAATCAAAAACATTATTCCAGTAGGTTGGAATGTATATCTTTTGTTTAATAAGTTTTATTCTTAAATGTTTATTTTCTTTTTTTAGAAAAGGATAAACCATTGGGACATCTATATTTTCGTTTTGTATGGCAACATTTAGTTCGTTTATATGCTTTAAATTTTCATGCAAAAAATTAAAGTTTTCTTTTCTTATATCTCGTATTTTTTCGTAATTAATATTTTTCAATATCTTTTTAGTAAAACTCGACATTCGTTTTATTTCTTGATTATTTATTTTTTTTTCATTTTCAATAAATAATTGATAACCTAATGATGCCGGTTTTTCAATTCTTGAAATTAAATGTGAAATTCTATCAAAAGACTCGTCTTTTCTTAATCTTTTATTTAATTTATGTGTTGTATATAAATATGCACCATCAGGCACACCAAAAAACTTTCTCGGCGAATAAAAGGTATCTATATTTTTTACAGGCAGTGAATAAAAAGACTGCGAGTTGTCTATTATTAGATTTTTGTATTTTGCAGATAATTCAATTACAGTTTGATTTTTTATACCAAAATAATTTATATATAAAAGAGCTTCCTTTTCAGTCAAATTAATATTTTCTTTAATGTCTAATGTGTTAGATAATTGATAAAATTCATACTCAATATTATTTCTAATTAAAGGCTCCAAAAGAACATCGCAAAAATAATATGGTATAAATACTTTCCTATAATGATTTGCTAAAATAATATACTCAAAAGCATTTCGAGCTGTATTTAAAGACAATGTATCATGGTATTCTTCATTTGATGCATTAATTTCTAAACTAAAATATCCGCCAATTTCTTTTATCATATTAACGTAAATTTATTTAACATTTTCTGTACTTCCTCCTTTGAATTAAACATCAAAACATCAATGATTGAAAGAAACGGAACAAATTCATTATTAAATTGTTGATAAGCAATTTCATTTGTTTTTAAAAAACTTAATTTAATGTTATTTTGTAAAAACAACTCTTTAGAATAAAGTTCTGTACCACCAATTGCATTAATATATTCATCGGCATTTAATTTCTTACAAATTTCAATTATTTTATCTTGTCCTTTTAGTCCATTTCTTTTTTCAATTTCAGATGATATTAAAATTTCAGTATCAATGTCAAGGTAATCAATGATTTTTTTTATTGAAAACTCCAAGAAAATAGCAAGGTTTTGTTTGGGATTTGTTAAAATATCTTCTACTAACGAAAATATTTTATCAAAATAAGGTGCTCTTTTGTAAACTTGTCCTGCTGTTTTCAAAAGTTTGAGTTTATTGTTACCTATGTTTATTTCATTAATATTCTTAAAGGAACTTGCACCTAAAAGTTGTAATGTAAAATAAAAATCTGAATTATTCAATAATATACGATTTCGATTTATCCAACCTTGTTTTATAAAATTAACATCATCATACAAAACAAATTTATCCACCGCATTGATTAACTGAAAATAACCAATGTATGGAAAAAAATAGGGTTGCATGATTGCTATTTTCATTTACTTATAATTTTACAAATTCGTTCAATATTTTCACATTTTCTAACTCAGCATGCAAAGATAAACACAAAATTAGTTCTTTTTTTTGTAAATAAAAATAAATTTTTGTTTTCATTT
>DYNA01000060.1 GCA_020721325.1 Paludibacter propionicigenes | reverse complement strand
TTGGAATGAATACAGCTTTGCAAATACAAACTCGACAGCCCAAAATTAGTTTTATTCAAATCTTTTTACTAATTTTGTTTTCGGTTGCGGTATTTATACTGATACATTGGTTTGGTGTAGAGCCAGCAAATACAAGTGCTTCTTCTGTTTTTGGTTATGAAGAGGCAACTGAATTAGCCGAGGAGATTTATGAAGCCGGTGCCATTACGCAGGCAGTTCATAATTTGCCCATCGAAAGCACTTTGCTTGCTAAAATGATAAGCGAAATAGAAGGCATTTTAAAGAAAACAACCGATTTGCCTAATTGTCAATTGTATTTTCTTTATGTAATCGAAAGTGGACATTACCCAGTATTAGGTTATGGAAATGCTATTTTAGGATTTGAAGTTATGAATTCGGGTGAAGTTTGGAAAGTCGGACAAACTTGTAACAGCCAAGAAGGGCGTTATCCTAACAATACATTTTATCATTTGAAAGATATAAACTTACGTTTAACAAAAGAAGAATTGCAATATGTACCAATTGCAACAGGAAATCAAAAAAAAATATTAATTTTGGAAAAATTATTGATATATACTTACCCTGCATGGTCTGGACATCCAAATTTAATAAAACCACCAGGGTGTAGAATTTATCGATAAAACTTTTAGAATAATGATAACTTACGAAGATGCATTAAAACAAGGTATAAAACCTATTGGAATAGGAAAAAAACCTGATTTCACAGTGAATACAATTACTAATATAAACGTTAGTGATAGTATTTCTTTTGTAAAAGAATTAAGGTTAATCGTTAATAAAAATCTTTATATTGCTAATTATTCAACTAATCGAATTGAGCATTTAATAATTACATTGATTATTCTACCAAACAATTGGTCTGGTGTAGAATATAAAGAACAAAAGTATTTTAAACCCCGAAGTAAGAGTTTATTTTTGGATTTAAAAGCTATTGATTATGATAAATTCACAACAGCTACCAAGCAAGAAGCCCTCAAAATAATGGCAAGCGAAACCCTGCGCGGTACCAAAAAGTTTCTTTCGGGTGTAAAAGATTTTAACTTTGAACGTTTTTATGCCGATTTGGAAGATTTGTTTAAGTACCAAGGTTGGATTTAGGGATTGGGTGTTAGGTTTTCGGAATTGGGTTAAAATACGAATTTTTAGCCCAATACCTAATTCCTAAAACCTAATCTCTAAAAGCAATTTTTATCTTTCGTTATCGATAAGGCAAAAATTCTACAATTTCAGTTTTTGAAGCATATTTAATTTTTATGTAACTGAGTTCGAATAACTGAACGTGGCGTGTAATAAGCACTTGCGAAGGGTCAATAACGTTGGCTACAAAAAGCAATTCGTTTTCGAGGCTATAAAATTCAACTTTTGCAGGCTCAGCAAAGCCATAAAACACCGACAGAGCAAAAATATCGAAGTATTTTATTGTCCCTTTATTGGCTACAACTTTGGGTGAAAAATAATAATCGTGGCTTTTGCCTTTGAAATCGTTGCTTGTAATGCGTTTGACAGAACCGTTGTCGTCGTATTCAATTTTATATTCATACTTCATATTGTCGAAAAAATAAAAATACGAAAGTCGTCCTTGTAAATCGTATCTGTATCTTCCGGCTTTGCTTTCTGTTATTTCAGTAAGAAGTCCTTTTTCGTAAAAATATTTAGCAAGTATTTTTTCTTTTTTATTTTTATCGAAAGTAGAATGTTGAATGAGGTTATCGGAAGCATCGTAAAGGTAATTAAATACGGCAGTTGTATCAAATTTCAACACTTTTGCATCGGGTCGTTTAAGTCTTACTTCTTTTACAATGTTATTTTTTTCGTTGTAATAACTCTGAATGCGCGAGTCTTCAGTCCAAGTAGCAAATTTAAACTCGGTTATGGTTTCTACCAAATTGTTTGGAAGATACTTGGTTAAAATTCTACTATCCGAAACATATTCTTTGGATTTGCCGGTTTGCTGCTGATACGAATTGAAATTTTTAGCCGAAAGTTTGTTGTTGAGGTAAGTAAAAGTGATGTTTTCAAAACCGGTTGTTTGATACATACCGGTAAATACCGGATTTTTTACTTGCATCGAAGCTAATTTTCCGTTTGCTGCCCACGTATATTTTATGTCTTTATTTTCGGATTCAAAAGCAGTTCCACCGGTTACAATTTGTTTTTTTGAAACGGCACGCCCTTTGGCATCGTTTACAAATTTTACGGTAAAATTGTATTTTAAACCTTCCCACCACGTTTGATATTGAACGATGCTTCCGTTTTTATCGTATTGAAAAACAGCTTTTTTAAAATAACTCTTATCGGGTTTGTCGAAAGAACTATATACCACACTATCAAGCAAATAAATGCTCTCTTGCGTCCATGCAGTTTGAAATGCAAATATACCTAACAAAATAATTAAAATGGAACGTTTCATAATAAAAATTTTAAAATGTTAAAAAAATATTTTTTTAACCATAAAAGCAAAGGTCTTTGTACCGAATTTTTGCTTATCTTTTTTTAAGGAAAAAAGTAAAAAATGTACTTAAAACGACTTGTTATATGGGTTTAGTTTGATTTTTGCATTTCAAAGGTACAAAAAAAAATTATTATTTCAATTTTTTTCCTATTTTTTTTTACTAAACAGCAAAGGATTTATTATTTAACTTTTCCAAAGTTCTAAAACTTTAAAAAAGTTGCAGTTACGTAATAATAAACATTAAAATTTATGCCATTTTTAGTATAAAGGCATTAAATATGTACAAATCTTTTGTAAAATTCTTTTTCGATGCTATCGGAATTTTTAATGGCTACCCGCAACCAATCGAGCAAAACTTCTTGCTCTTGGGCATCAGACAAACGCCAAAGAATATCGGAATTGCGTAGTTTTAAGGTTAAATGATGCAAAATAATTGAGGCAGAAACCGAAATATTAAAGCTTTCGGTAAAACCATACATTGGAATTTTCAAAAATTCATCAGCATTTTGCAACATTTCTTGGGATAAACCTTTGAGTTCGGTGCCAAAAAAAAGAGCGGTTTTGCCCTTGTGCAAATCAAAATTTTCCAAGCTAACATCGTTTGTATGCGGCGTAGTAGCTACAATTCTATAACCTTGTTGCTTAAGATGTTGAATAGTGGAAAGGGTGTTGTTGCTCTGGTATTGATGGCGATATAAATTCAACCAATTTGATGCTCCCAGAGCCACATCGGGGTTTATTTGGTATGGATTTTCGTTTTCAATAATATGAACATCTTGAATACCAAAACAATCGCACGTGCGCAAAACCGCGCTGGCATTGTGAGGTTGAAAAATATCTTCTAAAACAACAGTTAAATATTTGGTTCTGAATTGAATCAAACGCTCAAAAAGTGTGCGTTTTCTTTCGCTCACAAAGCCATAAAAATATTCTTTAAGTTCGGTTTGCATCATGCTTTTGTATAAAAAAGAACTATTTTATTTGTAAACAAAAATATTGATTATTTTAAATATAACCAAAAACTTTTAGCAAAGTACTATAAATACTGAAACTTTAGCGTTGTTTACACCCCGCTTGTAAATAATTATTTTTCAAGAGTTTATGTTTTATTTTTATTACTTTTTTTATAATGTATTAAAAATGTTGATTTTCGTTTACAAACGTGTTAGGTTTGCGAAACCTAACACGTTTATCTACATAAAAATAAACCTTCAAGGAATAACCGTTTGAAGCATAGAATATTGATTACAACCCATTTTTTCACTCCGCACCTTAAATTTACATGTGCGGCAAAAGCAAATCGATGTGCGGCGAAGGCAAACTCAACTCGCTGCCTATAAAATCGTTGGTCAAAATTCCGTGATAAGTGTAAACACCTTTTCGTATTCCAAAATCTTCTCTTAAAAATTGATTTAAACTTCCGGCTTCGCCCAAATTGTAAACCACCGTTCCGATAATATCGCTCAATGCTATGGTGGCTGTTCGAGCTACTCGCGCCGGCACATTGGGTATGCAATAGTGTATAACACCGTGTTTTACGAAAGTAGGTTCGTGAAAATTAGTAACATGAGAAGTTTCAAAGCAACCACCTTGGCTAATAGCTAAATCGATGATGACCGAATTTCGTTTCATACTTTTAACAATGTCTTCGGAAACGATGAAACGGGGCGAATTTCCGTCAAATTCTAACGCGCCAATGACTACATCGGCAGTGCGCAAGGTGTTTTTAAGAACTTTTGGGTGCAAAATGGAAGTAAACAAACGTTGCCCCACGTTGTTTTGCAACTGTCTGAGTTTGTGCGCCGAAAGGTCGAAAACTTTTACCGAAGCACCTAATCCTAAGGCGGTTCGTGCTGCAAACTCGGCAATTGTTCCGGCACCGATAATAATAATTTCGGTGGGAGTAATTCCGGTTACACCACCCAGCAAAACACCTTTTCCATTGTGTACATTGCTCAAATATTCCGAAGCTATTAAAATAGACGAAGACCCCGAAATCTCGTCCATTGCTCTATTTACCGGATAATAATTTTCTTTGCACTTAATTAATTCATACGAAATAGCACTGATTTTTTTCTTGGCCAAAACATGAATATATTCTCTTGAAACCCTTGTTAAATCGAGCATAGAAAAAATAATCTGCCTTTCGGCTAAAAGGTTGTATTCCGAAACCGTTGGCGTGTTTATTTTAAGAAGCACTTCGGCTTCAAAGGCAGCCTCTTTGCTGGAAGCTATTTGCGCACCGGCTTCGCTGTAATCCATATCGGTAAAATTGGTATAAGCACCGGCATTGGTTTCTACTATTACGGTGTGTCCGGCATCAACCAAGTTTTTAACAGCCAGCGGAGTGAGCGAAATACGCGTTTCGTATTTATGCTTTTCACAAGGAAGACCAATTGTAAAACTCCGTTTTTTTTTCATTATCTCCAGAGTTTCCTCCAAAGGCATAATATTCGATTTGTATTGAATATTTGTGTTTTGAGTTTCTGACGACATGAGCAGAAGACTTTTATTTGTTTAATAAAAACTATTTTTTTATCTGCAAGTTAAGACTTTTTTTTATAAAATCAAATTTTTATTTTAAAAATCTTTTTTTTTTTTTAAGGAAACTTTCCTCAAAAAATAATATACTAAAGAGAAACTGTTTTTGGATTTTAGGAATTAGAATTTGGTTAAAAATAAATACCTAATTTCTAAAACCAAAATTATTTGTATAGAAAAAAAACAAAATCGTTCTATTCTTCTTCTTTAATGGCTTCTTTATTTATTTTTTGCGAATTTGATTTTGGGTCTTGTTTTTTATCCGTTTTAAAAATAGCGGTTTTATACCTATTAATCAATTCGCTTACGGTATTAAAATCTTCTTTGTAAAAAATACCTGCACCGTGTGTATAAGGAGCCATTTCGTAAACGGTATTGTTGTTGGCGCGAGTAAAAGCACGCACTCTAAATTTTCCGTTTTTAGTTATTTTAACTTCTATATCAAAGTCGCCTACAACACTGCTTCCGGCACTGCTTGCGGCAGAAGTACTTTGGTTTCCAACGCCCACATTTCCATTGATGCTCACGCGGTCGTTCCAAAGTTGCGTTGAAAGAGCCACTTCCAATTCTTTCGAAGAAATATCACTTCCCGGACGGTAATTGATACCAATATCAAAATCGTTGGAAATTTGTGAAAGCCAATTACTTAACTGATTGGAAAGCAATTCGGTGGTATTTACACCAACGCCTCCGGCACTGATAAAATCGGAACTTAAACCCGGCAAGGGTTGAAATTTATTGATAATCAAAAGCGAAAGAACCTGCTTGTTCAAATCGTCTTCGGTAAGGTTATTTACTTGACTTTCAATTTTTTCATCGGCATTTTTTAAATCAATATCAAATTTGATGGTTGGAGAAGTCAAATTGCCTTGCATAGCCAAATTGCAATCCACCGGAATTTTTGTTTCTTTAAAATTATCGTCGAGAACCAAATCATAGAGCGGAACTTTTTTGATTCGATAAACAGCCGTAAGGTCTAAAAGCGCATCGTAAGGCGAACCGTTCCATTTTAAAGTGCTTCCGGGTTTTACTTCAAAATATTTATTTATTAAATTTTGAAGTGTAAAAAGATACGAACCCTTAGAAATGGTATATTCCCCAAACATGTTGAAATCGCCTAACGTATTTATTTCCATACGAATAGGACCTGAGCCTTGCGCACTCATTTTGTCGCCAACGGTTTCGTCAAAAATCATTTCTATGGTTGCATCGGGGGTCATTTCTATTCCCATATTGATTTGCATGCTCGATAAATCGGTCATTGCCTCTTCCGTTTTCTTTTCGGTTTTAACCGAATCGATTTTATTTATAAAAGTAATAAAGTTATTTTCAGACACTTCGGAAGCCGTGCTTAATGGCAAGTACAAATGAGTTCCGGGGCGTGTGGTTACGTTTACATCAACCACCATTTTTTCCAAAGGTCCTTTAATTCCTATGATTCCCGAAGCATAAGCCTTTCCGTAAAACATATCGTTATCGCCCGCTTTGGTGTCCACAAACAAAAAATTCTTGGCATCAATGTTCAAATCGAGCATGATGTTTCTAAAATAATTATGGGTAACTTCTCCACTTACGAAAGCTTTGTTTACTCTACCGGCAAATATTTCCATGTTTTTGAAATAATATCGGTCTTCGGTTATAAAAATGCTGTCGGTGAAACTGTATTGAACCTTGGTATAATCGAGCGTGAAAACGCATTTATGAAATTTGAGAATGCCGTTCATTCGGGGCTTTTCGGTGGT
Source organism: Paludibacter propionicigenes (assembly GCA_020721325.1). Taxonomy (GTDB): domain Bacteria; phylum Bacteroidota; class Bacteroidia; order Bacteroidales; family JAIFNL01; genus JAIFNL01. The sequence goes on along the minus strand of DYNA01000060.1, from coordinate 14,178 downwards.
TCCGTCAATTTTCAAATTGCCGTTGATGCGCCCGTCCAAACCCGATGCAATGCCTTGAGCATAAGGCTGCAAGGCTTCGAGTCTGAATTTATTCAAAACCAAATTAAAATCGAGCGAGTCGGTTTTGAAATTGTAATTTCCTTTTAAATCAATGGTTTTCAGTTCAAGGCGTTGCCCAACCACATCTACAAAAACTCTGTCTTGAAAAGTATTTCCGCGTATGGTAACATCGCCAATGAACTCATCGTTCAATGTAAATGAATCAATTACGGCTTCAGAGAATATATATGGAGAATCATAAATACCTGCTATTTTTACATTTCCATTGAGCTGTCCGAACAGATAAAAACCACTCTCTTGAGTTATCAAATCCAAATTATTTAGCTCAAATTTGTTAAAACTCAAAACCAAAGTATCTGTTTTATTGGGCGAAATAGCACCATTGATTCTAATTTTTTGAAACCGATTAAATAAATCCAAATTGTTGATATAAATAGACGAACTATCAATAAAAACGGAGCTTTTAGAAATCTGCCAAAGCGAATCGGCTAAAACAATTCTCGACGGTTTTATGTAGGTTTCTATTAAAGTACTGTTGTTGAAAATATTTTTCTTAAATGTGGAAATGGTGTTAAAATTTCCGCTGTATCGAAGCGAATCGGTTTTATTGTCCCATTCCACACCCAAAACAATGGAGTCGTTTCGTATAATATTCTTTAATTCAAAAAAATCCAGACTATTTTCTTTTGTAAAGAAAAATTTCTCGGCAGCTATAATTGTAGTCAGTTCTTTATCCGAAGAATGAGTATTTACGGTAATTTGTGCCAATTTTTGGTCGCCGTAAGCAATTGAGGGCGAATAACCGTTTAATCGGAAAGAATTGTCTTTTGAGTTAAAATTCCCTTTAAAATTAGTACCTTCAGCCAAATGAAGACCGGGAACAAAAATTTTAAACAAATCGCTGGTTTGTTTTATATCAATATCAAAATTAATTTTTGCTTGCGCAAATTGCTTATCTTTAGGCAATTCAGGCTTTGATATAACGGAAGGTAAATAATGGTTTAAAAAATTCTGCATCGAATAGCTTAAATCGGAAAAAGTATAATCGCCGTTGATTCCAAAATCAAACAATCGAGAGCTTAACGTTAAACGATGGATATTATTTGCCAATTTATTTACAGCCGTAAATTTAAGTTTTTCCAAAATAAATGTATCCGTAGCACTAATGTAGTCAATGTTTAAAATACTTGCCGAGCCGTTCAAATTATCAAGCGAATTGCCCGATAAATCGCCATCGAAAAGCAATGATAAAATGCCGGCTTTGCGTGCTGTATCAAGTCCTAAGGTTTCTAAATGAGCTTGTTGCAATGCACCATTAAATTTATACGAAGACGAATCTTCGGTAAAATAAAAGTCGCCATTTACATCGAGCATTACATTGGGGTCGATGAGTGTTATTTTTCCGTTAAAACTTTTTTCGGTTACTTTTCCTAACAGTTCTAATTCCGAATAAGTATAATTATTATAAACAAAATCACTTACAACCAATTGAACATCAGCCGAAACAGAATTGCCTTGATTATAACCTATTAAAGTAGAATTTATATCTATTTTTCCGTAATTTGTGGTTTCTCCCAAAAGTTTATTAACCACCAAATCTTGCGCATCTAATTTTACATCAAAATCGATTTTTGAGCTAACTGTATCGTATTTTATTTTAGCCGTGGTATTTATGTTTCCTAAACCGGTAATAAGATTTCCGGTATTTTCTAACTTAGAGATATTTCCTTTCAAACTACCCGAATATTTTATTACTCCCAGCAATTTTATTTGCGAAGGAATGGGTAATTTGCTGTTTGCATCAAAAGGAGGTAATTTTATCAAATCCAAATCGCTGTACGAAGTGCTTAGTTTATCTATTTTTACATCAAAATCGGTATTGTAAACATCGGGTAAACCTTTGGCAGTGAAACTGGTAGCTAAAATGGTATTTTTGGCAAAATCGAAATAAACCGAATCGGCTTTTAAATCGCTTGCCACTCCGCTAAAATGACCTTTGAAACCAAAATCAAGATTGTAACCCGCAAGTAATGAAGCCACTGGAGCTAAATCGTTGGTGAAAATTCGCGACTTTTTTAAATCGACATCGAATTTTATTTTATTCATAAAATCGCCAAAATCGCCCAAACTGTCGTAAGCCAAAACCGCTTTTTTAGCTTCTAAAGTGGTGTTTTTCAGCTTCAAACTAAAATCTTTCAGCTCAACGCCCGTGTCGTAATATTTGCCCGAAGTGATTAAATTTGAAACCGTAAAACCACTTTTTTCGTTCATGCTCACCTTATCTAAATGAAAAGAAATGGTGTCACCAAGCGAAATTTCGCTCAAAGTTAAGTTTGTTTTCGTAAAACTCAAATCGGAAAAGTTCATTTCTTGGGTTTTCAAAGAATCGGGCAAAGTGTCGGCTGCGGCATCGTAATAATGCAAATTGGCATTGGCTATGCTTAGTCTTTTTACACGCAAATCCCATGGTGCAGAGCTGGTTGTATCTTCTTCCGCCGACATAAAGGCGTCTATCAAATATTGAAAATTCATTACCCCGGCAGTATCGGATTTAATTTTTATTGTAGAATTGTTCAAATCGATGCTTCCGATAATTAATTTGTTTTCGGAAAATTTAAAATCATCAATTCCTACATCAAATTCATCTACATATAATAAGGTATCTTCGTGTAAATCTTCTACATATAATTTTTCCAAAACAATGGTTTTGAATAATTTTATATCTACGCCTTTTATGGTTATTTTGGTTTTGTATTCTTCTGAAATATAATCAGTTACCTTATGTACCAACCAAGTTTGAATGGTACTGCTTCTTAAAACAGCATACATTAACAAAGGTATGCTGACCAAAATTAAGAAGAGGGTTATTAATATTTTATATCGCTTTTTTATGATTTTATGTTTAAAAAATGAATATTCAAAAAAATATTTTTCGAAAACAAAGTTTCTTTTTTTTTACAAAAATAATTATTTTTAACAAAAAAAATAGAAAAGTGAACACTTTTTTTATTTTTTTTTGTAAAAATAATTAGATGACTTCCGGTTCGATATTTTCAACTTTTTTATTGATTGCTTTGCTAAAATGTTTTAGAGTCATCGCATCAATAACTTGCAAAATGCTCATAAATTAATCATCAATAAGCTGTTTGCTAACAGATTGATACAATGACTTATTGATTTGTCTAAAATCCGCAAGCTGAAAGCTAATAAACTAAAATTCAATATTTTAAATTGTTTACAAAATGCGTAAAAACAAGTGCATTTTTTTTTGAAAAAACTAAAGAAAAGTTGCCATTTCTTTCTGAAGTTTAGAAGCTTCATTTTGTGCTTTTTGCGCAAAATCTTTGTCTTGAGAAGCAAAAATAATTCCGCGCGAAGAATTAACCAACAAACCTACATCTGAATTTAATCCGTATTTGGCTACTTCCGCAAGGCTTCCACCTTGCGCGCCCACACCCGGAACCAATAAAAAATGGTGAGGTATAATTTTTCGTAAATCGCTTAAATACTGAGCTTTAGTAGCTCCGGATACATACATCATTCGATTGGGGTCTGCCCATGTTTGCGATATTTTTAAAACCTCTTCAAAGAGTTTGTTTTTAGATTCTTTCAATTCTTTAAATTGAAAATCAAAAGCTCCCGAATTGGACGTCAAAGCCAAGAGGATTACCCACTTATTTTCAAATTCCAAAAACGGACTTACCGAATCTTTTCCCATATACGGAGCGACCGTTACGGAATGGAAATTCATTTCTGAAAAAAAAGTTTTGGCGTACATTTTAGAAGTATTGCCTATATCGCCGCGTTTGGCATCTGCTATGGTAAAAATTTCCGGGTAATTTTGATTCAAATATTCTATGGTTTTTTGCAAACTTTCCCAACCTTTTATACCACGATATTCGTAAAAAGCCGTATTCGGTTTGTAAGCCACAGCCAAATGATGTGTGGCATCGATAATTTGCTTATTGAACTCAAAAACAGGGTCTTGAGCTGTGAGCAAATGCTTGGGTATTTTTTCAAGCTCGCTATCGAGACCAATGCAAAGAAACGATTTTTTAGCTCTTATTTGCTCTATTAACTGTTTACGATTCATAAATTATTTTGGTTTTAAAAGGCTGTTTTCCGATTGAATAATTTTGTAATTTTCAGATATTCATCTTAATACGATGGCTTCCAAATTTAAGGCTAATCATTCCATAAATTTGACGGATACACACCTTCGGCAATCAAATCATTGATTTTTTGAATAGAAAAAGCTTTATCTTCTTGATAAGTAACGCCAAACCATTTGGCAGAACTCTCTAAAACTTTGGTGGTTACTTCGCCCGAAACAATTAAATTATTTACAACCGTAGGAATGTAAAATTCTGATTTTAATTCACTTCCACGCTTTTGCAAAAATTCTTTGAACTGATTTTCTGCGAAAGCAAAAAAAGAAGGTGTAAAACCCCAAAAATTCATCGAAACAATTTCATTGCCTGTGAGCGGGTGTGGCATTCCGTTTTCGTCAATGAATTGAATTTGAGCGTCTTTGCGTTCTATGGCGGTGCGCTCTATCACTGAAGTGAGATTTCTATCGGCATCGTGCGAACAAACTCCGCGCGAAACCGTTCCATACTCGGAAAGTGTATTTTCGAGTTTGTAGCCCACCATGCTAAAAACGTGAGTTGCATTGCAAAGCGAAGTTAAAAATACCGAAATTGTTTTAAAGGCATTAGCTCCGTAAAAATCGTCTGCATTGATTACTGCAAATGGCTCATTGATAACATCTTTAGCTACCAAAACGGCATGAGCCGTTCCCCAAGGTTTTGTACGTTCGGGGTGAAGTGTAAATCCTTCGGGCAAGCTGTTCAATTCTTGAAAAGCATATTCAATTTCAATTTTACCGGAAAATTTACTTGTAAAAGTTTCTTTAAAAGCTTGCTCAATATCTTTTCGTATTACAAAAACTACTTTTCCAAATCCGGCTTTTATGGCATCGTAAATGGAATATTCTAAAATGGTTTCGCCCGAAGGTCCGAGTTTATCTACTTGTTTTAAACCGCCGTAGCGACTGCCCATGCCGGCAGCAAGAATCAGTAAGGTTGGTTTCATTTGTTTTTTTTATTTTATTTTATTTTTTTCAATAGTTCGTTACTTTTTTTTATAAATGAGTTTAGTCTAAAAAAATTAAAAACAATAAATTTACGTAAATATTCAAATATGCAAAGTTTTGTATTTCAAATAATTAAAATTTAGTGCGTTTGCAACTTTACATAAATAAAACGGTTTTTTATACTGCACTCATTATTCAATAAATTTTTTCATTCCTTTGGTCATAGCTATCTGATAATCACCTTTTTCATCGGAATAAATGAAATAAGCGTGCATATTTTCAAGCCCGTTGATGAGTTTCAAACTTTCCTCTAAGCCTATTACCATGCAAGCCGTTGCATAAGCATCGGCAGTGATGCAATCGGAAGCTAAAATGGTAGCACTGAGCAAATTACTTCTAACACTTTTTCCGGTTTTCGGGTCGATGGTGTGCGAATATTTAACACCGTTTTGCTCGTAAAATTTGCGGTAATTGCCCGAAGTAGCTAAAGCCCAGTCGGTAACATTAATAACCTCTTGCAGTTGTCTGTTTTGAACATTTACATCGTCTATGGGTTTGTCAATGCCTATTCGCCAGTTTTCCGATTGTGGGTTTTTGCCTTTTGTAACTATTTCACCACCAATTTCTACCATATAATTTTTACAATTGTTTTCTGCCAAAAAAATTCCGATAATGTCCACACAATAGCCTTTTGCAATGGCATTGCCATCGAGCATGGTTTGAGGAAAATCTTTCACTATTCGATTGTTTTCTATGCGTACTTTATCCATTCCAACAAACTGTAATAAACTGTCGATGTGAGATTTATCTATGTTTCTGCCATTTTCAAATCCAAAACCGTAAGCATTTACTATGGGCGCAATGGTTATATCGAAAGCTCCATTGGTTTTTTCATACACTTGTCGGGCTTTGTTGAAACAAAAAACAAAATATTTATCCAATTCAATCGGTTCATTTTTATTGACTTTCGATATAATCGAATTTTCTTGATACGTAGATAAACTACTATTGAATACCAAAAAAAGGCTATCGATAGAACTCGAAAAATCTTTCTTTTCGGGGTGCAAATAAGTTATTGTAAAAAAAGTACCTAACGCAGTTCCTTCCAATCGTATGTAATCATCGCTTTGCTTAGTATTTGCGGCATTTTGACACGACTGAATGAATAAAGAAAGTATAAAAAAAACAAGAATTTTACGAATCATAAGTATTTTTTTTTAAGAATTTTTTTTGGCAAAATTAATTTTTTTTTTTACTTGATAAAAAAAGATTTTTAATACAATTTTTGATTGAAAAGATTGATATTTTTTAAAAGGAACGCGCATGACGCAAAAAAACGCAAATTTTCAAGTTTTTTTTGTATTATGTAATTGGAACACTGATTAATGGAATTTTATCTAAAATAGCAAAATCATCGTATGGAATTGTTAATATACTAAAAACGGGATAAATTTTAATATTAATTATTACGTAACTACAACTTTTCCAAAGTTTTAGAACTTTGTAAAAGTTAAATAATAAACCGTTTACAGTATAATTATACTGCAACGGTAACTTTTCCAAAGTTTTAATTACAAAGCACTTCCATAAAAATAAAAAGCTCAAATTATAACCGTTTAAAATATAGCTTATTGCTCATTTAATCAAAGATATTTTACAATCAATTGATACGATGATTTTCAATTCATTAAAAAATGTGTTGCAAATTTAGCACATTTTATAAAATTTTATTTTATTTTAATAAAAAAAAATTTTACCTTTGTTTTTGTAATACAAAAAAAATCTGTTTCAATAACAGAACATTTAAGCAAAATAAAGGGTGTTTTTTAAGAATTTGATTTTTCGATTCCTGCGAATTTTTCAAAACCGGAGTTTACTACCGTAAATGAGAATTTTGAAAAATGTGAAAAAAAACAAGAAAAAGCAATTTTTAGAACTCTGGTAATGAAACATACTTTTTAAGATACACTAATATAATAACTTAGCAAATTTAACGAGCAAATAAAATGAAACATCAACCGTTTTTATTAATTATTTTGGTTCTAATTTTAACTTTTAACATTGGAAAAGCCCAAAATCTGCAAACCCAAAGCCGATTTACACAATTGGAAACTCTCTTGCCTACTCCGAACAGCTATCGAACCGCTTCGGGTGCGCCCGGAAAGGAATATTGGCAACAAAAAGTCGATTACAAATTAGATATTAAACTCAACGACTTGGAGCAGCGAATTTATGGCGAAGAAATAATTACTTATCACAATTTTTCGCCCGACAATTTGACCTATTTTTGGATACAATTGGAACAAAACAAACGTGCTATCGATTCCGATGTGTATAAAATTACGCCTTCTGCCACAGCCAACGATATGATAGCAAGCGAATTGCCCGATTTGCACCCTGTTTTTGATGGAGGTTTTAAAATTTTGGAGGTTAAAATGCTCGATGGCAAAGATTTACCTTATGTAATTAATGAAACCATGATGCGTATCGATTTGCCAAACGTTTTGAAAAGTGGTGAAAAATTTTCGCTCAAAATAAAATGGTGGTACAATGTAAACGACCGCGAGAAAATCGACGAACGCTCTGGTTACGAATATTTTGCAAAAGACGACAATCGATTGTACGTAATCGCTCAGTTTTATCCGCGTTTAGCCGTTTACAACGATTATGCGGGCTGGCAAAACAAACAATTCATTGGGCAGGGCGAATTTACGCTGGGCTTTGGCGATTTCGAATTTCAATTGACAGCTCCTTCTGATTTTGTGGTTTCGGCTACGGGCGAATTGCAAAACTCGGAACAGGTTTTGAGCAAAACACAAATCGAACGTTTGGCGCAAGCCAAAAAATCGTTTGATAAACCGATTTTAATAATCAACGAACAAGAAGCCAAAAAAAATGAAGTTTCGCGCAAAGAAGATGTAAAAACATGGCATTTTAAAGCCCAAAATGTGCGGGATTTTGCTTTTGCAGCTTCGCGAAAATTTATTTGGGACGCGCAAGCGGTGGAAATGGGCAATAAAACCGTAATGGCTATGTCGTTTTACCCAAAAGAAGGCAATCCGCTTTGGGAAGAATTTTCAACACGAGCCGTTGCTCACACCTTAAAAGTTTATTCGCGCTTTACCTTTGAATATCCGTATCCGGTGGCACAATCGATACACGCAGCCAATATTGGCATGGAATATCCTATGATTTGTTTCAACGGTGGACGCCCTTTAGAAAACGGAAAATATTCATCGTATATTAAAAACAACATGTTAAGTGTTATCATTCACGAAGTCGGACACAATTATTTTCCCATGATAGTTAATTCCGACGAGCGTCAGTGGACTTGGATGGACGAGGGTTTGAATACTTTTATTCAATATTTAACCGAGCAAGAATGGGAAGCCGGTTATCCGTCTTGGGCTGGCGACCCTTCGCAAATAGTAAGCTACATGCGCTACGACAAAAAATATCTTTCGCCCATAATGACCAATTCGGAGTCGATAAAAGACTTTGGCTATAATGCTTACTATAAGCCTGCTACGGCACTCAACATTTTGCGAGAAACCATCATGGGACACGAACTTTTCGATAAAGCGTTCAAAGAATACGCACAACGCTGGATGTTTAAACAACCCACGCCCGCCGATTTTTTCAGAACAATGGAAGATGCTTCGGCTGTGGATTTGGATTGGTTTTGGCGCGGTTGGTTTTATTCAACCGACAATGTGGAAATAAGCATCAACCAAGTTCATATTTTTAAAATTGGAAAACCCAAAACCGAAAAAGAAAATGAGGATAAAAATTACCAAATTAATTATTTAGAAAAACGCGAATTTGATTATTATCTGAAATATTATTTTAGCGATGTAAAAGATTTTGATATTGAAAAAAATTATTACGTCAAAATTAGTTTTTCCAACAATGGCGGTTTGGTTATGCCCTTAATAGTCAAATTAACTTTTGCCGATGGAACATCTGAAATTCAACGCATTCCGGTTGAAATTTGGCTCAAAGACGAAGATAATGTTACCAAAACTTTTGTTTGCACAAAAAAAGTGATTAACATAGTGTTAGACCCCAATGGCGAAACGGCTGATGTAAATACTAAAAACAACCATTGGCCCAATCGATAAAAAACTCAAATCACAAAAGTCATCGTATCAATTTGTTATACTCCAAAACGGTTTATTATTTAACTTTTCCAAAGTTCTAAAACTTTGGAAAAGTTGTAGTTACATAATAATAAATATTAAAATTTATCCGGTTTTTAGTATAGTATAAAAAATCTTTTATTTTCAAATTTAGGTTCATAAACTTGTTTGTAATTTGATTTTGTATAAATTTCGCTTATTAATTTTATTCAATTTACCGAATTTTTTTAATTTATTTACATCAATTTGTTTTTCATTACCAACAATGGCTATGGTAATGGGTTTTCCTTTGATGTTTTTTTCATAAAATTGATAAATCTGTTCAAAAGTTAATTGTTTGTAAACGGGCAACGAAATTTTAGCGGGGTCTTCTTTGTAACCCTTTAAAAGCCAAGAGTCGACAGTGATAGCAAGTTCTCGAAAATGCACACTGGACGCCAAAGAGGAATTGATTAAAAACGATTGAATGGAATCTAATTTTTCGGGTTCTTTGGGCAAATCGTTTAATAAATTCAAATAAGTTTCGATGGCTTCAATGGTTTTTTCTCCTTGAGTTTCAATGCTTCCGAAAAAACAAACCCGTTCGTCTATTCTAAAAGGAATGGAAACGTAACCCTCGGCAGTGTAAGCCAAAGAACGCTTTTCGCGAATTTCTTGCATGAGAATTCCGCTAAATCCTCCATCGAAATACCGATTGAACGCATTGATAATGGGAACTTCGCTTAAATCCTTCTCTTTCAAATCGATATAAAACATGATGCGGCTTTGAGCTGTTTTTTTGAAAGGTGTAAAAAATACATTGTTTTGATTGTAAACCAAATACTCTGTTTTTACGGGCGAATCGGTTTCATTAAATTGTTTTTGGGGTTTCAAATGTTCGGTTATCATTTTACCAATCTCATTTTTAGGAGTTTCGCCCACAAAATAATATTCCTGTCGATAAGTTAAAGCCGTTTGAAACAGTTCGATAAATTTTTCGGTAGATATTCTTTTAATTTCTCGGTCTTTGTAGCGATTGATAAAGGACGATTTTTGACCTTCTAAAACGTAATTATTCAACGCCGTAAAAACATCTTCGGGCTTTTTGCCTTTCATTTTGGTATTGGCTTTGAGTTCTTCGTTCAAAACCTCCAACTGGTCGGGGTCAAGAACCGGAAAATGAAGCAATTGGTGTAATAATTTCAAGGCTTTGCGCAAATTTTTTTCTATTCCCTCCATATTGACAATCAAAAAACTCTGATTCGCCGAAATATCGTAAGTGCAGCCAATTTTATCAAATTCTTCTTTAAACTCGTCGAGTGTTAAATTTTCTGTTCCCGCGTAATTCATTAAATTGGCTGCGTGATTTAACAAAGGCATTTTCTTGGTTCCTACACCGTAATAAATCGTTAGTTCAAAAATATCGTTAATGGGATTTGCAACATAATAAAATTTATAATCGCCTATAAATGAACGTTCTAAATCTTTATCAAAGTCAATAAACTTTTCGGCTAACGGCTCAGCGGGCAAATTATTAATGATGTTTGCAAAGGGCGAAATTTCATTGGTATTTGCATTTAAGGCATTAATTTTTTTAGAATTGTTTTTCTTTTTTGAAGGAAAACCCACACGCGAATAAAATGCCAAATAATTTTTTCCAAAATAAGTATTAGCCACTTTAATAATCTGGTCTTTTGTAATTGCCATAATTTCTTGCGGTACTTTTGAAATCTCTTCCAAAGTATAGTTTTCCGTAAAGTTTTCGGCAAGCATAAGTCCTTTATTGCTAATGTGTTCGAGAGAAGTGATGTAATTTCGATAAATTTCATATTTTACCGCTTGCAACAGCCAATTTGGAAAATCTCCAATTTTTATTTTCTCAATTTCTTTAAGCACCAGTCGTTCGGCACTTTTTAAGCTCTGTTTCAATATTTTAGGTATGGTGTAAATTGTAGCTTGCCCATAGTCTTTGTAGTTGTAAATAGAAACATCGGCATTGAGTATTTTGTTGTCAATTCTCAATTTATCGAGCAGTCCGGTTTCGTTTTCGTTTGAAAGTATTCCGGTTAAAACCTCAAAAGCCAACTCGTCTTTGTGGCGTGCGTGTGGCGCACGAAAACCGAGCATAGCGTAGCGTATGGGACTCATTCGCACCGATGCAAATTCGCGTCCTTTAAATTCATTTTCAATGTATTGCTTGGCGGCGGGTATTTTACCGGTTTTTATTTTTCCAAAACTTCCATTTACCCATTGAATTGTTTTTTCTAAATCAAAATTTCCCGAAAGGGATAAAACCATATTATTTGCTACGTAATAGGTATTGAAAAAATCATACATTTTTTTTAACGAAGGTTTTTTCAAATCATTTACATTTCCTAATATAGAACGCTGTCCGTAAGGGTGAATTTTAAAAAAAAACCGGTCAAATTCCTCCATAATTCGTTCGTTTTCCGAATCGTTTGAAATGCCTTTTTCTTCTAAAACCACTTCCATTTCGGCTTGAAACGACCGAAAAACGGGGTCTATAAATCGATGCGCATTTATTTCGAGCCATTTTTGCAATTGATTGGAAGGCACTGCACTGTAAAAAATAGTGCTGTCAAAACCGGTAAAAGCATTGATGTTGTAAGCACCCATTTTGCCCAAAACCTGATTAAATTCATTGCTTATTTCGTATTTTGAAGCATGAACCGATATATTATTTATTGAATCGAAAATTTGTTGATGTTCCTTTGGAGATTTTGCGGTTTGTAATTTTTCAAAATTCTCTATAATTGACTGAATATAAGGTTTTTCTTCGTTCCAATTGGTCGTGCCGAGTTGCGTAGTGCCTTTAAAAAGCATGTGTTCTTGGTAATGAGCCATTCCGGTTGCTGTTTCGGGGTCATCTTTTGCCCCTACTTTTATTCCCACAGCACCAAAAACATCAGAAGTAAACCGGTCTTGATTCAACAAAACAGTTAGTCCGTTTTCTAAAATAATTTCTATGATTTCTATGCCCGACTTTTGGTTTTTTCCTGAAAATAAAGTATATTTTTTTCTTTCTATGCTCATATTTTTTTATAAGTAAAAACAATCTGCAAAAATAATTAATTTCAAAATGTTTGCAAAATTTATTTTTTTATTCTATATACAATTAAGTAAATGCTTGAAATTAATTTATGCATTTTTGCGGTCTGATAGACTTATTTTGTTAGATTTAAACTGTTCATAATAAGTGTTTTAATTTTTATTTTCCCGTCAGACCGACTTATTTGGTCAGACGGGAAATAGTATCAATGCAATTCTTTGTATTCTTGTATAAACTATTGATTTTCAATTCTTAAATGGTGAAAATCGAATTAAAATAGGTTTATTTTTTTTTGTAAAAAAAAATCAAAATACTCGAATGCCGGCAAACTTTAATACCTCGTCTAAATGAATATGGTCGTCGGCATGAGTGCCATAATGAGCTATTTCTATGGTTTGGTCTTCGTTAATTAAAAAATCAGCCGGAATAAGGCTGTTCGTGTGCTTAGAGTCTTTTTCTTTGGCAGAGTCGAGGGTGTTGGCAAGGGCAATTGTTTTTCTCAATTCGCTGTGAACCATGAAGGTTTTCATCATTTTGAGTATCGATTCTTCCACTCCATATTTTGCATAAATCACTTTTTCCAAATCGCCAATCATTGGCCAAGGCATCAAACCCTGATGCAAAACACTGGATTTGATTACTTTATCCGAATTTTCAAAAAATGAAAGTACTTTTAAACCCGACTCTTCCAATGCTACTCTTTTTCCCATCAATCGGTGAACCCGAACATTGCAAAAAGGGCATTTAGCATGTCTGAAAAAGCTGATATACAATTTTTTACCTTTATAGTCGGATAAATTTATATCGTTGCCAAAAATATCTTTTACCGAAAAAATAGGTGCTTTATCTCCTTTTTTTAATTTCATATAGTCCGTTTTTTTAATTGTTTTTTTACAAAAATAAATTTTATTTTGTTATAAAAAATCAATTTAAAGTTATTTAACAGCATTTTATTTTAAACCTATCTAACCCATAAATAGCTGCTATTAAAAAAGTATAATAAAAACAAGAAAACTCTTATTATAATGCAAACGGTAACTTTGACAAAGTTTTAATTACAAAAAACTTACATAAAAATAAAAGCTCAAATTATAACCGTTTAAAGTATAATCATAATTTTAAGCTTTACTTATCACGGTCATAAATAAAATATTAAAGTTGCGTTAAATCATTGTTAATCAATATATAAACGGAAGCATTAAGTTTTCATTCAAAAAAACGAAATATCTAAATGAAAAAAAAGTAAAATGGTAAAAATACAGAAGTAAAAGAGGAACACTAAAAATATAGAAAAGAAAAATGCTTAGAGGAAAAAAAGTTTTTATGCCAAAAAACTAAAAAAAAGTCGGGGTGGCAGGATTCGAACCTGCGACTCCCTGCTCCCAAAGCAGGTGCGCTAACCGGACTACGCTACGCCCCGTAAAACATTGAAAATTAATTATTTCAAAAGGTTAAAGCAAACCATTTTGAATAAATAAAAAAATCATTGCATCAATGGTTTGCAAAATAGCTTCAATTTATTTAGCAACAAACTGTTTATTAACCAATTGATACGATGACTTATGGATTTTATCATACATTGAAAAACCCGCCAAAGCGGGTTTATAAAACGATTATAAAATCATTCAGTCGGGGTGGCAGGATTCGAACCTGCGACTCCCTGCTCCCAAAGCAGGTGCGCTAACCGGACTACGCTACGCCCCGTAAAAGCCAATTGAATTTTTATTTGCTCTCAGCTTACATTTTGCGGAGAGAGGGGGATTCGAACCCCCGGTACCCTTTCGAGTACGTCAGTTTAGCAAACTGGTGGTTTCAGCCACTCACCCACCTCTCCT
>DYNA01000237.1 GCA_020721325.1 Paludibacter propionicigenes | reverse complement strand
GCAAAAATAAAATATTTTTTCTAATTTGTAAATGTTATTTATTTACGATTACTTACATCTTCGTTGGATTGTATGTACAACCAATTTTTGTATGAATACAACAAAATATTTTGTGAGTTTTTTTCTTGAATTTTTTCATTGAAATAAATATTAAAACGGTGTATTTCATTGGGTTTTGTATAATAAAAACGATATTCTGCTGAGCTTATTAAGTGAAATGTATTTTGGGTTACATTTTCAATATAAATATTTTGATTGTCGGGTAAATTATTTTGTATTTTAAAAGTAACTTCTCCGGCAATATTGTTAATAAATCCTATGGGAACTACAAGCGTGGTGTCAAATACGGGCAATGAATTGAGCGCAAGCGGAATTTCGTTGTTTAAGCTAAATACGTTGGGGCTGTTATTGTTGAAAATTTTATAAGCATCGTATTCATTATCAAATAGATTTGTAGCTTGATTGAAAAAACGAACCGATAATTCATCGCTTTGATTTTCAAAAGCCGCATTTATTTTAAAGAAAGTAATGTCTGAATTGTTTTTTGTCGATTTTTTCCAAGTTGCTTGGTTGTTGTGAACTCTTGCAGTGGCGGGAATGGTAAAATTACCCGATGCCGTAGCTTTTACAAAAAAAGCTTGTAGGGCAGGTATGTAGCGCGAACCTCCATTAATTACATTGCTTGCGGTGCCGCTTTCAGTGCCTCCAAATCCATTATAGTACAGATATTTTTTTTGATTTCCGTCCCAGTAATAAATCGTATTTTGAATATTGCTTTTTGAAAATGCGTCCCAATCGATAGCTGAAGGGTAAGGATTTCCGATTAAATTCCAACCGTCAAAGTAAGCTAAATTGTCGTCGTTGAAAGTAAAAGTAAGGGGAAAGGATAAATCGGAATTTGCTAAGTCAGTAGCTTGACTTGAAAATGTGAGCAATTTGTCATTTCCATCGCGGTAAGCATAACCCGTGCCTTTGTTTAAAGCCATTGCCGGAGAATCGGCTCCCGAATGTGCAAATTCCCATGCGTTTGAAAGTAAATTCCAACTCAAATAGTTGATTTCTGAGGGATTGGGCGTTAAATCGAACGATTCGTTGTATTGATAAAAATAGCCGTTGAAAACAGCCGTATTTCGGGTAAAAAAGTCGCTGTTTACGTTGCTAAAAGGGACTGTGGTGTATTGCCAACGATTGGCAACTGTGTAAAAACGCTCAAAATGTACCATTCCCGAACCTTGAATATCGGAAAATGCAATCAATGAACCGGTAGCTCCAGCGTTTAATGGCGATTGAATGTTTAATTCGCCTTGGCACATCATTTTGCCATAAACACTTAAATTGCCGCTCGGTGTGATTGATAAGATAGAATTTTCGCTGATATTTAAGCATTTAGTATCGGCAGAAGTCGTTATGATGGGATAATTATTTGAAACAAGAAAAGGAATGGTTACATTTGTGTTTAAACTGGGGACAATATTTTCATTCCAATTTTGGGCAATGCTCCAGTCGGTTGGTGCGGTTGCGTCGTCTCCTTCCCAAACATAAGTACTTAAATTGGGCGTAGCAAAATGTCCGTTGCCGGGTCCTCCTTTGTATGGATTTGCTGTAATGACCGAACAAATTGTATTTATAATATTTGTTTGCGAAAAACCGTCATTGCTGCCACCGCGATAAGGATTTATTCCATTTACAATACAAAAGGAATTTATCAAGTCTGAAGTTGAATAACCATCGTTTTGACCGCCTTTGTATGGATTGCTTGCGCTAACTACACATATTGTTTGAATAAAATTAGCACTGGTAAAACCACTGTTTTCGCCGCCTGTGTATGGATTTTCGGACGTTGTTGAACAAGTGGTATTCATTTTTATTTCAAAAGTACTTCCCGAAGAACTTCCGCCTAAATATTGATTTTCGGAAAAAGATGAACAAGTAGAATGGATTTGATTGGTAAAACCAAAGCCTGTTCCATTGCCACCGATGTACTGACCGTAGCTAAAATTAATGTTCGAAAGGAGAAAAACGATAAATATTGTTTTTTTTAAAAAGTTCATACATACATCGTTTTTAAATGAATAATGGGTCATGGTTCAAATCCGTTGATAAACGTGTTAGGTTTCGCAAACCTAACACGTTTGTAAACGAAAATCAACATTTTTGATACATTATAGAATAATGAATAATTTTGCTTATGCGAAAAAATGAAATTGATATACTTCAAGCGGTTCTGATTTCAATTTATGCAATCATTTTATAATTAAAACTTTGTCAAAGTTTTAAAACAGTCTGTTTGTTTTACACAAAAAATGAATTTTACTTTTCCCGCATGTTTTATGAATTTAAAATAAGGGAATAAGGTTTTATTTTTGTTATCCTTTTTATACTGCAAACGGTTTGTTATTTAACTTTTCCAAAGTTCTAAAACGTTGGAAAAGTTGTAGTTACGTTATAATAAATATTAAAACTTATCCCGTTTTTAGTATATTAAGTGGCTAAGATTTTGGAAATCAACTTTACTGCCTAAGTAACTAAAAATAAAATTCCGCCTTCCCTTATTCCCTTTTTTCTTTTTTTCTGAAAAATAGAATGATTTATTTATTTTATTTTTTTAACAAAATAAACAAACCGTTTAAAACTTTGACAAGTTGAATATAAAAAAGATTTTATACAAGATTTAGAGTTTTCTAACTCCTCTACCACCTATTTCGTTGTTACGCGAATTGTTGGGGTAAGTGCCTGTATTGAGAACTTTTGTGCGGTCAGATAATTGTAATTGTTGAAGTCCGGCGGCAGTATTTGGAGTATTCCAACCGCCTCCTTTTAAAATTGTAGTTAAAGAATTTCCCCAATTAGCTACATCGGCATTTCCGTTTATATCAATTGTACCATTGCCATTTAAGCCGGAAAAAGTTACTCCGGTAGTGGGATAATAGGTATAACTTGAACAACCGCCCGAATAATATGTCCAGCCTACTTGAATGCTCTGTTCCCAGAGGTTTCCGGTCATTTCCATTACGCCATAATAGGTAGCTCCGGCAGTGCTTCTTACGGTTGTGTTGGTGGCTGCAAATCCGCAGCGCAAAGGACCTGTTCCGGGTGAACCGCCAAAATTACATAGTCCAACACCTTCAATAGATGAAACTTCTGCACTTGTGCCTTCTGTGCCGGCTACTAAATTTGTCGAATTGGTTAATGTAATGCTTGTTCCGCTAAATCCGTATTCATTGGGCTGAACGGCACTTGTTCCCCGACAAACTTTTTCATATTCCAATTCAGTCATTGGTCGCAATGCTGCCCAGTCTAAATAAGCTAAAATATCTTCGTATTTTAAAAAGTTACAAGCTATATCGCTGCCATCGCCATAAATGCCGTCTTGGTTCAAATCGCAATCTACAATAGCCGGAACGGTGGGAGTTGCAGAAGCTTTGATTACAATTGAATTTCTATTTTGCGCAGTGGTGCCACCGGTTAAGGCATACGTACCTACGGGCGAGGAGGGCGAAGCAAAAATACGGTTGCCTTGCTGCACTAAGCTTAAATCGTTTATGAATGCAACGTATTGAGCTTGAGAAATTTCATATTTCATACTATAAAAACCGGCATATCCTTTCGGAAAACTTGCCGATAAAGCACTGTTGCGTGTTACTGCTGCTCGATAGTCGCTTCCCCAGCAGTCGGCTAAACCTTTTGAAATGTAAAAAGCACTGGCTGCAATGGCATTTTCGCTGGTAATGGTATAGTAAGACGAAACGCCTTGACCAAAGGAATATGCCGAACCAACGCCTGCCGTGTTGTTGTTTGTTCCATCGCCTACATAAAATGTTCCTTGAGGTATCCAAACCATTTCAATACCGAAAACTTGCCAATTTAATGAAGTATAATCAGCGTAAGTAGTAGATAATGCTAAAGTTACCGTTGTTGAAACATTTCCAAAACCATTTGCATTTCTACGTACAAAAACACCCGTTCCATCGGTTGCCGGTTCTACATAAAATCCTCCGGTGGCAGTATGATTTCCTGCCAAAGTAGAAACGTTTAGATGCTCCCAAGTTGTTGCACCCGAACAGTCCTGACCTTTTACAAATATCCAAATGGCATCGTAATTTGTTGATGTGTACCAACTATTGTCCCATTCCAACAAAAACTGTATGTGTTGATTATCGGGCGTTGTAACAGAACTAATTCTTACATTATTTGCTATAAGTAATTGTGCTACAATAATAAAAATAAGACTAATAAATGATTTTTTCATAAGTGCAACGTTTCATAATTAAATTGAAATAAAACCATAAACTTTTTTAAAAAAGCTTACCATTTTTTTTAAATGATTTTAAAAATTATTTTTTTATGTTGAAAAAAATGAAGTTTGGGCTAATTGATTTATAACGTTAAAAGTATTTTTATATTGTATTTTTTTTATTTTTTTACAAAAAAAAAATTGGAATATTCGTATTTAAAGTTAGGTAAAGATACTTAACAAACTTTATTTCAATGCAATATGCAATAATTTTTAATTATTAATTATTAATTATCAATAACTGTAGAGACGCATGCGAGCAGAGCAACGATTTTGCTTAAAGCGAAACCGTTGCTAAGCAATTAGGTTAAAATATTATTTTTTTACTCAATGCCTAATCCTAAAATCGAAAATAATTGGGTATATTTTAAAAAATTGAAATACTGTCCTTTCCTAAAATAGCTTGGTGTATTCATCGCGCCAAGTTTCGTCTATTTCCACATCTTTCATAAAGCCGTGCCATTTATTGAAAAAACCAACAGCCGATTTTTTCTCCTCTATGGGCTGTGGCAAGTCTGTTTTTTGAGAATTTAGCTCAATAAAAGTCTGATAAAGGGTTAAATAAATTTCGTTCCAATTGTTCATTGAAAAAGGTAAAACCAGCATCGTTTGGTTGTTTTCATTTTTGAGCACAATGGGCGTTTTACCAAAATTATTCAAAAGTAAATCAGAATTTTGTTTGACTTGTTCAATAGTTAATGTATTCATTGTCTAGTTAATTTCAACTATAATTAGAATATTTCAAAATCTTTATTGCCGCAAAGATACAAAATAATGGTTAATGTTTCAATATTTGAACAATGAATGTTTATTGTTTTTTGCAAAAAAAAACATTAATTGTTAATCGTTAAAACATTAACCATTAAAAAAAAAGCACCAAAGGTGCGCACTACATTAGCCCAGTCCGCAAGGGCTGGGACAAAAAACGCCCACACGATACAAAAGCGGCAACGCCGCGAAATAGAAAATTAATCAATCATCAATTGTCAATTATCACGCACCGTTGGTGCTTTTATTCTTGGCGGTTTTCGTTGTACCCAGCCCTTGCAGGCTGGGCTATTGTATTTTGCACCGTTGGTGCTAATTTAATTTCAAAAAAATCATTAACCGTTAATCGTTAAAACATTAACCATTAAAAAACATGTCCCTTAGCGGGACGATGGAAAGTCTTTTTTTTAATAGGAACACGGATTGGAACGGATTTTTTTTTGAATTAATAAAAAATCCGTTTTATCCGTGTTTCTATTTTTTTGAAAAAAAATCATTCATCGTTAATCGTTAAACATTAATCGTTTACAAAAAAACATTAACCATTAAAAAAAAGCACCAAAGGTGCGCACTACATTAGCCCAGTCCGCAAGGGC
>DYNA01000236.1 GCA_020721325.1 Paludibacter propionicigenes | reverse complement strand
CAAAACCCGATACAAAATTACTAACTGCATATTTCTTTTCTTTCATTTTATTATATTTTTTTATTATAGGCTATTTCAGGGTTAGACATATATATGTTTTTAAATAATAGCTTGCAAAGTAAAAAAAGAATACTCATCATTCACTCTGTCGAAACGATAATTGAGTGAATGTTTGCTTTTTAAGCGCATTTCAATAATACTCAAATCGGGTTTTGTAATTTCATTATCCGAAAAATAATCAAAAAGTCTGTCGTGAAAAGTTATCAACTTGTCGTAGGTAAGTTTATTTACAAAATCCAATTTTCGTTTCAAAACCGGAATGTGGTGGTTGTTCATATAATTTCCGGCAGTGAGAATAAAATCGTGCTTGTTTTGACTCAAATAAAAAATACCCGGATTGCCGTCGAGATTTTGATTTACCGATTCTATTAAAATAGGAACAGAATAATTTACAATATTTTGCAACATGTCTATCATAACTTGTAAAACTCTGTTTTTGATGTTTATCGATTCGTTAATTTGAGTTTCGATTATAGGCAACAAATTGATAATATTATCTTTATTAAAACTTCCGTTAAAATTGAGTAAAATATTTTCCAAATTCAGTATTTTGTGAATGCTGATAATATTTTCAAAACTTTCGGTAAAATCGGTTAATGGCAAATCGGGGTCGAAGAGTACCTCCACTCTAAAATAAAAATAAGAAAGCTGGTTATTTACTTCAGAAAAAGCATAACTCAACTTACTTCTCGACTTTCGCGCCATCGAAATAAGCCCCAGTCCGGCACCTCCTTTGTGCGAAATAATTCCGGTTTTCAGCATGTGCTTGTAATAAGACTTCAACTCCGTTACATCAAGACCGTTTACTTTGTCTAAATCTTCTTTTAATTTTGATATATTGCTATTTGAAATCAAATTGCCCGTAGTAATTAAATAACGGTCATTTTTTTGTTGAATCATAAAAAGTGCCGTATCTTCAATATTTTTTTCGGTTGGTCTTTCTTGGTGTCGGGTTATATTTTGTAAACATTCTACCATTACCAAATAAACATGTTTATTGATAACCGAAGTATTTTCATCTGCAATATGCAACTTAGCTTCCGATAAGTTGAGTATATTTTCTGTTATGCTTTTTGTAAACAAACCTCTGTAAATGTAATCAAAGTTGTCGTTTTGCATTAAAGAAATCAATTGAAAAGCCAGTTGTAAGTTCGTTTCTTTACTTTCCATGAATTTTTTAAAGAATGAGATTTAAAATTTCTTTTTTTTGCAATCGTTGATGTTTTGAAATATATTTTCGCAATATATCAAATTTAATTGATAAATTCAAATCTTTTTTAATAAAAAATGAAAATTATTTTTAAAAAAAAAACAAGCCTGCAAAATTTATTATTTTTGCAAGCTTGTTTCTATATAAGTTTCATCACAATGCTCTTGAAAATTTACAAAGCAGCAGGACGCTTTTGGTATTTAGCTCTTTTAACTTTATTCTCGAAGGTATAAGTTAAATTGAAAATTAAGAAAAGATAAGCATCATTTAATTGGTCGGTACTTGCTCTTCTCCAACCACCCGGATAAGGTTCAAAAGTAGAAGCATCTACACCACCGTAAACCGAGTAAACTGGGTCTTCAGTCCAAACAATGTGTCGGTCGGCAACAAGGGCTGCTTCGGGGCTTAATTTTGAATTGTCAAAATACAATCCACCTACGTCGTCAATGTAATCGGTAAATGTGTAACGGAAACCGGCTTCAAAACCCACGTTCCAGTTGCGAGTTAAATAATACTTAAAACCGATACCCATAGGAATGGCAAGGCTTGTAAGTTTGTAAGGTTCTGGACCTCCTTCAACGTTTTGTCCTTCGGTGCCTAAATCGTGAAGGTTGTATTTTTCGCCTTCAAATTTTGCTTTGGGATTGAAAGCAAAACCCGCTATACCACCAAAAACATAGGCATTCATATTGTTCCAAATCGAATTTCTTTGGAAAATATATCTTTTACCTCTATTTTCGGTCAAAAACGAAAGTTCTAATTGTAAAGAAGCTTCCCATACATTAGACCTAAAGTTCAAATTGCGCAAGCGTCTGCTAAAATCTGCCGATTTGGCATCGTCTCCAACTAATCTTGCATAAGTTAGACCGCCTTTTAATGACGCCCACTTCAAAACTTTGTATCTACCGCCTACTTGCAATACCGGACGTGTGGCTGCCAAGTCCATGTCTTTCATTGCAAACCAGCCTTTTCCTTCGCCTTCACCTCCGCCAAGGTCGCCCATAAATACGTTGGTTCCGGCGCCGAAAATTACTTCATATCGGGTTGTCTTCCAGAATTGCGATGTATAGCCTCCCTCTTGAGCGAACACAAAATACGGAAGTAACAACATCAAAATGCTAAAAATGAGTTTACTTTTTTTCATGTGTTTAAATAATTACTATGTCTGATTATTTTATTGTTTCTACAAAAGTAAAAAATATTAGTCGTTTTTGTTAATTTTTAGATTTATTTTTTATATTTAATCTTTATAAAAATATATCTTTTTTCTTTTAAAAAGTATTTTTATTTATTCCTTTTGCTTAAATATCTTTTTTTGAGCTACAATTTTTGTTCCAACTACAAAAAAGAAAAAAACAACACTTTTTTCGTTTATTAACAATTACAAATATACAATATTTTGAAAAAAATAATAAATTTTTTATTAAAATATTTATTTTTTTTTTTATTAAAATCTATAAATTATTGATTTTCAAAAAAATAGAATATAAAAAAAAGATATAAAATATTGAAAATTATTTTTTTTTTTGTTCAAAATTAGCTCTTATTTTCAAATTTTGGTCTTAAATCGGCTCCCCACATTAATTTTTCGCGCAGAGTTGTAAAAAAACTTCTATCACATAATTTTAATGTTTTTATGTTAAAATCGGCTTTTTTTACCACCAATTCGACCGATGAATCGAAAAATGCCGAACGATAATCTAAAGTGGCTAAAAAAATATTGCTTCTTCCTTTTACTATAAATGTGAGTTCGTTGTTGTCCGGCACTATCAACGGGCGAACGGTGAGCGTATGCGGAGCTATCGGATTGATAATGAAGTTCTTTGAATCGGGCGTAATTATTGGACCTCCTACACTAAGCGAATAAGCCGTTGAGCCGGTGGGTGTGGAAATAATGATGCCATCGACCCAGTAATTGTTTAAAAATTCGTTGTTTACATAAGCTTGTATGTTTATCATCGACGAGGAATCTTTTTTCAAAATGGTTACTTCGTTCAGAGCATAATTAAAATCGCCAAAAAGGTTGTTCGAGGTTTGTAATTGCAGCAAACTTCGTTCGGTTATTTGATAATTTCCTGCAAAGATTTGTTCCAAAGCCGTATTGACATTTTCTTGTGAAATATCGGCTAAAAAGCCCAATCTACCGCTGTTTATGCCCACTATGGGTATGCCTTTGTCGCGAACAAAGTAAATGGTTTCTAAAAAAGTGCCATCGCCCCCAATGGAAAACATGAAATCAATCTCGTTGTTCAAATCTTTGGGTTGATTAAAAAAAACGAGGTCGCTTTGAAGTATTTGAATTTGAGCTTGATTGTGCAAAAATTTGTAAAAAGGTTCGTAAATAAACATACGAACTTGATTTTGTTTTAAAAAAATAAAAAAACTTTTTATCGTTTCATAAAAATCGGGGTCAATCTTGCGTCCGTAAATGGCAATAGTCATATATTTTTATTTAAAATTAACTACAAATTGATATAATTTAAAAACATTTCGTAACGGTCGTGATATAAATTATCGAGCTGATAGTCATCTCCGTAAATTGTTTTTACATTGTAATTGTACCTATCAAAAGTGCGGAGAATGGAGCTTAAATCGGATTTGTTTACTTTTATGGTTACTTCTATGGTCGATTTATTCATGTCCGTTTTAATATACGAACTCAGTATTCGTGCGTCGTTTGCTTCTACTATTTTGGCTATGTCGAAAAGTGAATAGTCGTGGGGCAACATTTCTAAAACGATAATTCCGCCTTGCTGTTCAATGGCTGAAATTTTTCCAAATTCGTGTAAAAGCGAAAACATTGAGATAGAGCCTAAATATTTTTTTTCGGTACTTAAAACCGGAACCAGCGTCAGTTTTAAGTTCGATACGATATTTAACACATCGTAAATGTGTTGATTTTCTATTACATAAGGTTTTAATAGTGATAAATTGTGATTGATTACGGGTTCTTTTATCGAATTCAGGTCGTAAATGTCGGTATCGGAAATAATGCCAAGCAGTTCGTTGTTATCTACTATGGGTAAATGCGAAATTCTAAAAATTTCCATCCAAGTGAGTGCTTTCTCACCCGAATCGGAAACCCTCAAATAAGGGATAATATCGGATATTAAATTCTTAGCTTGCATTTATTTTTCTATTGTTAAATGGTTAAATGGTTAAATTGTTTATAATTTATTTCATTTTATTGAATTTTTGCTTTTCATTTATTCTCAAATTTTCAAATTTTCAAAATAATGAATGTTTAAAGTTTTTTAAAAAATAAGATTTGATTTTTTATTATTTTTGCAAAAAAAAAAATTAAAAATTCAAAAAAAAACAATTCGAAAATTCATTACAAAATAAAATAATTTATTTGTTATAAAAGAATCTTTTTTCAAAAAATGACAAAATTAAGTGTAAATATTAACAAAGTTGCTACCATTCGCAATGCTCGCGGTGGAAATATTCCCGATGTAATACAGGTAGCAAAAGATTGTGAAAGGTTTGGCGCACAAGGCATTACTGTTCACCCGCGCCCAGACGAAAGACACATTCGATACAGCGATGTGAGAGAATTAAAAAAAGTGGTAAAAACGGAACTCAACGTTGAGGGTTATCCTTCTAAAGCTTTTATGGATTTGGTGTTGCAAGTAAAACCAAATCAAGTTACTTTAGTTCCCGACCCGCCCGATGCTTTAACTTCAAATGCGGGCTGGGACACCGTTAAAAATGCTGCCTTTTTAAAAGAAATTATTACCGAATTAAAAGCATCGGGCATCAGAACTTCCATTTTTATCGATACCGACCCTATCCAAATTTTTAATGCCATGCAAACCGGAACCGATAGAATTGAATATTATACTGAACCTTACGCCCTTATGTTTTCAAAAAATCCAGAATTGGCTGTTTTACCTTTTACCGAAGCCACTAAAATAGCTTTGCAATGTGGATTGGGAATCAATGCCGGACATGATTTGAATTTGGACAACTTAAATTTCTTTTTCCGTAGAATTGCCGGTTTGCTCGAAGTTTCCATCGGACATGCTCTCATTTCGGACGCGCTTTATTTTGGACTCGAAAATACGATTCAAATGTATTTATCGAAACTTAAAATTCAATAAAATCGTTCATTTGTGTTTGAAAGAACCATAAAGGTTTGTTTATTTTGCTGCTATACAGCAAACGGTAACTTTGCAAAAGTTTAAAACGGGTATGTTTTTTTGGACATCTTTCATTTGTCGTTTAATTTTTAATTTTTTTCTCTCTGTGGTTCTCTGTGTAATGAAAAAAAAATTATAACACAGAGTTTCTCAGAGTTTTTTCAAAATATTCAAATCAAAATATTGATGTATTAAATTGAAATAAAGTTATTTATGAGTTTTCTTTCAAGCACTATATACTGCAAACGGTTTATTATTTAACTTTTCCAAAGTTCTAAAACTTTG
>DYNA01000235.1 GCA_020721325.1 Paludibacter propionicigenes | reverse complement strand
CACAATTATAACCTTATTTTTTTTATTCTACAAATTTTTGTCGTACATATTGTTAGAACGTGGTAATTTGTTTGCAATTGTAGATATGCCATTTGAAACATTCAGTCCAAATGTAACCATTCAAACAAGTGTAATATTTATTCAAAAAGGGAAAAATATTCAAACCGAAAAATTATTTATTTCGTTAAATGAAAATTGCGGACACGATAAAAAAGGCAGAGCAACCGATAAAGACGATATTTCATTAGTCGCCAAACATTATAACGAACAAATTGTAGATGAAAATAATTTTTTCATTAACCCCGAATTTTTAGAACCGAGTTTTATTGCAAAACGATACTTACAAAAATATGTAAGAAATTTAGAGATAATCAATAAAAGTAAATATCCTGTTGTTGATTTCGGCACTATTTTAAAAACAGTTCACAACGGTGCAAATATTTCAGATGCATCAATTTACGTAGAAAAGAAACAAGGAATACCGTATATTTTAGTAAAAAGCATTACAAAAGAAGGAATTGATTTTGAGAATTTAAAATATATACGCCACGAATTAACAACAAATCGTGATGTAAATAAAAACAAAGTAACCGAAAATTCAATCGTAATGACAAGGGCTGGTAATGCTGGGATTTCGTCAAATATTCCACCCGACCTTGTCGGTGGTGTTGCATCGGGATTTTTAATTAACATCAATGTAGATTTAGAAAAGGCAAATCCATATTATATAGTGTCGTATCTGAATTCCGAATATGGTCAATTACAATTACAGAGAGTTTCAAGCGGTTCGATTTTACAAAGTATTCGTTCTTCTGATTTAAAGAAGGTGAAAATTATTCTGCCACCCATTGAAATACAAAATGTAATTGGAGATAAAATAAAACAATCAGTTTATGCAAAAGCGATGATACGTAAAAACATTGAAGAAGCAAATGATGAAATTATAAAACTAACTGAATGATAAATAAATACGGCTAATCGAGTAGACGGCTGACGGGATTGTAGCCCCGTCAGTGCGCCTCTCACACCACGTAGCGTACGGTTCTCGTATACGGCGGTTCGTTATTCCGGCAAGATGCTGATTATTAATTTGTTACGCTGATTAAAATCTGACGTAACCTACCGCTTAAGTCGGTAGTATCTTACCGAAGGGTCTGATGTATGGTGTAGCCATTGTTGGGCTAAGACTTCGGGACAATGTACTAAAGGTGAGGCTTTTGCAGCCAAATACAGGGAAACAAAACGCGAGTGGCGTTTTGTTTTTTTTTTGCCGAAAGGCGAAGAAAAAGCCAAAAAAGCAACGATTACTCATCAGAAATGTTTATCTTTGCTTAGAAAAAAGTAAGAAAATATGTTTAACAACTGGGCAGTTTAACGTAAAACTCTGCCTTTTGAGATGCTCTGGGCTGTTATGTGGGGAAACTTGCTGGGTACGGTTCTTAGGGGGCGTAAGCTGTTGGTGAATTGAAATAACATTGTTGATAAATAAATCATAAAATATTTTTGTATAAAAAAAGTTTAGATTATTTTTGACAAAATTTGTCAAAACAAAAAATGTCAAAATGAAAAATTTTGCAGAAACTATAAGAAAAGCCCGTGAGGATAAGGGGTTTATACTAAGAAAGGTTGCTTCAATTACCGACATTGACCAATCGATTATAAGTAAGTTGGAAAAAGGAGAACGTAAACCAACACGAGAGCAAGTATTAAAATTAGCTGATTGTTATGAACTTGACCGAAATTCTCTTATAATTGATTGGAAAAGTGATTTAGTATATTATAGTATTCAAGACGAAGAACTCGCAACTGAAATATTAAAAGTTGCAGAAGAAAAAGTAAAATATGGAACATCTAATCTTTAATACAGCAGAAATGAGTGAAGTTACAATTTGCAAGCCCAATATTTCAACAATGGAAAATATTTCAGCAGAATATTCAAAAATTAAAAACTTTTCCGATTTTGAGGTTGTAGCTGAAACCGAAACCAAAGAATTGAAGATATTATCTTTATTTAGCGGTTGTGGCGGTTTGGATTTAGGTTTTGTTGGAGGCTTTGAATTTAAAGGGAGAAAATATGAAAAAAACAATTTCAAAGTAATATTCTCAAACGATTTTGATAGTGCAGCAACAAAAGTTTATAACGCAAATAATAAATATTTTAAGCATGAAATATTAGAGAAGGATATTGCAAAAATTCAAAGTTCAGAAGTTCCTGAATTTGATTTTTTAATTGGTGGATTTCCATGCCAACCATTTTCAAACGCTGGATTACGAAAGGGTGTAAATGACAGTAGGGGAACATTATTTGAAAATGCGATAGAAATGTTTCAGTATTCCATTGAAAAAGGGAAAAAACCGCTTGGCTTTATGTTTGAAAACGTTAGAGGAATAATGTCTTCTAAAATGCCAGATGGCACAAAAGTACCTGATGAAATTGTAAAACGAATGGAGCATCTTGGCTACAACACCAATTATAAGCTTGTTAAAGCAAGCAATTATGGTGTTCCCTCAAATAGATACCGCGTTATTATTGTAGGTTTTAGAAAAGAAATTGGATATTTTGACTTCTCAATGATGGATAAAATTGTCAAAGAATACAACATTCCTAATGAGAAAAGAAATCCGTATGATTTATATTTAGGTTCTGTTCTATGTGATATTCCTGAAAATGCATCTCACAAAGATGAATATTGGAAATATTCACCCGCTGGTCAGAAAATGATAGAAAACATTGGATTATGTGAAGACGGTAAGGAAGCATTAGAAAAATTCAAAATCAAGGAACCATTAGCGATAATATCTGAAACTATTACCAAAGGGCGTTCGTGGAAAAATATGAATTATAGCGATATGACACCACGTTTTCAGAAAATCTGGAATGACCCTCAAAAATATCATGCCCCAAATTTTTATCGTAGATTTGCACTTGGCGAAATAAACGGTACAATAACAGCATCGGCACAGCCTGAAAATTGCGGCATTACTCATCCGTTTGAAAATCGCAGATTTACAGTTCGTGAAATTGCACGAATACAATCATTTCCGGATGATTTTGTATTTCCTTATACAACAATAGCTAATGCTTATAAAGTCATAGGAAATGCAGTTCCGCCTGTTCTTGGTTGGGTATTTGCAAAATCAGTAGAAAGATTTTTAGAAAAACACAAAACAAATGATAAACCATAATAAAGCATATATTTTAGGACTATTTGTCGGCAATGGTACAATTTCAAAAGATACTTTCATTATAAAGTTACCTTTTAAGAAATGGGGCATGCAACCCGAATTAATGAACAAAATAGCAACAGATATACTTACGAAAATTTGCAATAAATTTCAAGTATCGTATAGTTTTGCTGTTTCATACGAGATTGGAAATTCAGAATGGACAATTAAACCAATTTCAAATCCGAATATAAGTGAATTAAAGAAAGATTTGGCGGATTTAGGGCTTCCGACTACGGGCTTCTTATTAAATTCTTCGAACCTTGAAGTTGCAAAAGAAAAATTACAAGGAATTCAACTTGAAATTTTTTTGTCAGGCATATTCGATACTCGTGCAAGTTTAACAAAATCCCATAGACGTTTTACAGATGATGCGCCTATTGTTTCCCTTGAAATTCCGGGCAGTACTAAAAATTTCGATTTTGTTATTGCAATCTGTTCTTGGTTAACCCAACTTGGAACAACAACTGACCAAATTTTATTTAATCACCCTTGCCAACATTCAGCCTCTGACCCAACTTATAAAGGTTGGAAAAAAGGATTTAAAATCAGATTTTTAGTAAATTCATTTCTTGCACAACATTCCTTCGCATTGCAAGCAAAAGCAATAGATGTAGAACAATTAAAATTAGCACAAATTAAAAATGAACAAATCCCTTGTATTGAAAGAAAGTTAAGAAAACCAAGCCCTGTAAGTATTCATCAGGATATAAATTCCAATTCGTTACCTCAAAACCTGAGAAACAAATTGTTTTTTCATTACCATCATTATTGTGCTGTTTTAGGTTGCCCTTTTGCACCCTTAAAAGAAATTGAAAAATTAGTAGTTGATTACAAAAATTATATTTTTGCATTACCTCGTTTGGAAAAAGGCACAAATACAGAAATTAAACAATCTTTTCAGAACCTTGCTCAAACACATTTTTCAGATAAGAAAATTCTATCACGTATACAAACAGTGCAGGAACTATTGTCTGAACGAGAAATCAAAAAATATCTGGATTTGGAGCAAGGTGTTGCATTTTTACTATCTGATACCTTAAATGGAAAACGTCATATTGGCTCAAAAGAAATTATTTTGCAAAGTAACATGAATACTTCTCTGAAAATTTGGTTTGTAAGCGAAACGCATTTATCCCCATTGTTAATAGAAAATAAAGCCAATAATCGTTCTGTATTAGTTTCAGCATTAAAAAGTGAAATAAATCAAAAATTAATTGATAAACACATTAAAATTAAAGGTCTTGAAGTTATAATTAAATGAAAGAAATAGATTTTTATCCAGAAATTTGCAAGAAATTCAGTGCTTATCTATTGGGTTATCTTTCAAATGATTACGAAATACATTTTGCCTACAATCAATCATTGCCATCTATGATAAAAGAAATTGAGGGCAAATTTAATGTAGCTGAAAATGATGCGGATTATATGCCAAAACTAAAATTAGATATTTTGTTTGGCATAAAAAGGAACGGAAGTTCTAATATCAAATATTTATTACTCGAAGTAAAATATTTGAACCAACTTGGTTTGTCTGAATTTTCACAACTATCAGGTTACCTACAAGTAGCACAAAAAATTCAATTGGGTGTCTTATTTTTGGTTTTAAAACCTCAAAGCAATACTTCGTTATCAAATGACTTTCATGAAATTATAAGAACTCAAAACTTACCAATGAAATGGAAAATGCTCATTGAAAAGCAAGGCAAAAGCAGCGAGTTTAAATTTAAGACAGGGATAAGTTATTATGTCCCCAATAATGGAATAGAATGGATTGATACAACAGATATTGATGGGATTTCTAATTTTGAAGATTTGGCAAATGAATTGAAAAAATAATCACCATAATCGAGTAGACGGCTGACGGGATTGTAGCCCCGTCAGTGCGCCTCTCACACCACGTAGCGTACGGTTCACGTACTACGCGGTTCGCTATTCCAGCAAGATACTTATTATCAATTTGTTACGCTGATTAAAATCTGACGTAACCTACCGCTTAAGTCGGTAGTATCTTACCGAAGGGTCTGACGTATGGTGCAGCCATTGTTGGGCTAAGGCTTCGGGACAATGTACTAAAGGTGAGGCTTTTGCAGCCGAATACCGGGAAACAAATCCATTTGATGCATCTTTTGATGCTTATTTTGTAAAAAGGCGCAAAGAAAAAGCCAAAAAAGCAACGATTACTCATCAGAAATGTGTAATTTTGCAGAAAAAAAAGTAAGAAAATATGTTTAACAACTGGGCAGTTTAACGTAAAACTTTGCTTTTTAGATGCTCTGGGCTGTTATGTGGGGAAACTTGCTGGGTACGGTTCTTAGGGGGCGTAAGCTACCCGGTGCATTAATTTTAGGAAAATGAACATAAAAGTATCTGATAAAATTGATAAAAACTCTTACGACAGAATTGTAGAATTTCTTGTGGAGTATAATTTAAGTAAAACTCAACATTTATTAGACTTTGGACAAAAATAGCATTTTTTTAATAAAAAAAAGATTTGTAAAT
>DYNA01000234.1 GCA_020721325.1 Paludibacter propionicigenes | reverse complement strand
GCAAATATACTGGTTTATATGTATTTACAAAAAAATTCCGCAGTTATCAGTAATTGGTATTTTATCCCATTTATTCAGGTTAGCTAATTTTTTTCGCACTTTGAATTGTGCCATCGGATAGCTTACGCCCTCTAAGAACCACACCCGACAAATTCCTTTGCATACAGCCCAAAGCATCTGAAAAAGGAAGAGTTTTGCGGAGTATTATACCAACAAACACTTGGAGATTTTATACAATTCAATAAAATCTATAAAAATTACAACTGCAAATATAAAAAACAATTTTCAACTATAAAATAAAAATCTAATAAAAAATAAACGGTATGAAGACTCACAAGCCTATTGATTCTGTTACAAAGTACATTGTTTGCAAAACATTTTTCACGTATTAGCATAGCAACGGGGTCGCTCAAAGCGACCCCCGCCAGCTTTACTTTGAGCGTAATAATTCATAATTAAAAATTCATAATTCCTAATGAATATGTTTTTAAGCATTCTTTTTTATGTTTTTTTATGAAAAAAAATACAATCGAAAATACAAACACCTTTAATTACAACACTTTGAGAATTCATTTTTGTAAAAAAAACCTTATTTATTTTCATTTTAAATTAATCAATAAAAAACTAAAGATATTTATATATTTAAAAAAGAACATTTATATTTGCAAGAGCAAAAAAACAAAGAAAATAAGCCTAAAGAACTAAAAATTAGTTCGTTGGTTTGTTGAAAAAAAAGATATTTTAATATTTTTTATAAAAAAGAATAAAAAACAAAAATCAAATACAAATCCTTTTTTGTGGAAACACAAAAATAAAAACAATTATAAAAATATAAGTTTTATGGATAGTCAAGCACTAATAGCAATGTTTTTGGCTGCGGTGGTTTTGGTAGGCGGAGCATTAATTTTCTCCTCCATCATTGCCCCTAAGTCATTTAACCTGCAAAAATTAGAGCCTTACGAGTGCGGTATTCCCACCACCGGACTTACATGGCTTCAGTTCAATGTAGGTTACTATTTGTTTGCCATCTTGTTCTTAATCTTTGATGTGGAAACGGTCTTTATTTTTCCTTGGGCTGTGGTCATGAAAGAAGTAGGAATGGTTGGCTTTATTGAAATTGTTATCTTTTTTGTAATATTAATCTTGGGCTTATTGTATGCCTGGAAAAAGAAAGCTTTGGTATGGGTATAAAATCAATGAAAAAGACAGATTTCAAAGACAATGAGTCTTTGGATGAGCTACAGGCAAAGAACGAAAACAATTTTTTTCTCACTACCGTAGATAGCTTAATTAATTGGGGACGAAGCAATTCCATTTGGCCCCTGACGTTTGCCACCAGTTGTTGCGGAATAGAAATGATGGCTGCCGGTGCTTCGCGCCACGACTTTGCTCGCTTTGGCGTGGAGGTTTACAGAGCAAGCCCCCGACAAGCAGACGTGATTGTAGTAGCCGGAACCATTGTAAACAAAATGGCTCCCGTTCTTAAACGCCTCTACGACCAAATGGCTGACCCCAAATACGTAATAGCAATGGGAGCATGTGCCATTTCGGGCGGCCCGTTTTATTACAATACCTACCACGTTATCAAAGGCGTAGAACACGTTATTCCGGTAGATGTTTACATTCCGGGTTGCCCTCCGCGCCCCGAAGCCTTGCTTTACGGAATTATGCAACTTCAGCGTAAAATTCAGACCGAAACCCTGAAAAACAAATACGCAAAAGAAGACAACAGTGGTTACAATCAGTACGACTTAAAGATGGATATAAAAAATGACTAACGAACAACTTATTCAAAAAATTTCCAGCCTTTTGCCAAATGCCGCTTGCCAGCAAAAACAATACGTTACCGTAAAAGTAGCCGCAGCCGATATTTTGCAAAGTATAAAAGTTTTGAAAGAAAATGCCGATTTATTTTTCGATTACCTCAACACAGTAACCGGCATTGACCAGAAAAACTCTTTTGGGCTTAGTTACATACTTACTTCCAGTACGCACAGGCATACCATCATAGTAAATACCACCATCGAAAATCGCGAAAACCCCGAAATTGAAAGTTTATACCCATTGTATAAAACCTGCGACTTCCAAGAACGCGAAATCTTCGACCTCTTTGGTATCAACTTTAAAAACCACCCCGACATGCGCCGCATTTTCCTTAGCGACGACTGGGTAGGCTATCCTTTGCGTAAAGACTACGTGGACGAAGTAAATATTGTGCAACGATAATTTCTAAAAAAAAGAATAATCCTTATAGAATGGAACAAACAACCACAAAACGAGAAGACATTTCCAGTATCGACTATCAGGAGTTTGTCATTAACATGGGACCTCAACACCCTTCTACTCACGGTGTTTTGCGTCTAATGCTCAAGCTCAAAGGCGAAATTGTTGAAGTCGTTCAGCCTCACTGCGGATACATACACAGAGGCATCGAAAAAATGTGCGAACATATTACTTACCCCCAAACCATTCACTTAACCGACCGTTTGGACTATCTTTCGGCTCACATGAACAACGAAGCCGTGTGCCTTTTGGTAGAAAATGCCCTACAAATAGAAGTTCCCGAACGCGTTAAATACATCAGAACCATACTCGACGAGCTTACGCGACTTGCCTCGCATCAGCTCTGGTGGTGTGCTTTCGGAATGGACATGGGTGCGCTTACCACTTTCTTTTACGGACTTCGCGACCGCGAAAAAATTCTCGACATCTTCGAGAAAACCACCGGAAGCCGATTGATTCAAAGTTTTAACGTGCCGGGCGGTTTAATGAACGATATTCACAAAGATTTTCAAAAAGAAGTAAAAGAATTTATAAAATACTTCCGTAAAATCCTCCCCGAATACGACCAATTGCTCACCGGAAACGTTATTTTTCAACAAAGAACCAAAGACATTGGCATTTTAACAAAAGAAGATGCCATCAATTTTGGCGTAACCGGTCCTTCGGGTCGCGGAAGCGGTTTTTCGTGCGATGTGCGCAAAATAGCTCCTTACAGTGCGTATCCTTACGTAAAGTTTGAAGAAAAACTCCAAACCAAAGGCGATACTTTCTCTCGCTACATGGTGCGTATGCACGAAATGTGGGAATCGATGAACATCTTAGAACAACTCATTGACAACATTCCCGAAGGCACTCATGCGGTAAAAATGAAACCCATCATCAAACTGCCCGAAGGCGAATACTATCAAAGAGTGGAAGCAAGCCGCGGCGAGTTTGGCGTGCATGTAATCAGCGATGGCAACAAAACGCCTTATCGTTTCAAATTGCGTTCGCCCAATTTTATGAACCTTTCGGTAATGCACCACATTTCGCGCAATCACAAAATTGCCGACCTGATAGCCATTAGCGGTTCACTCGATTTGGTTATTCCCGATATTGACAGATAAAATGCTGTTTATCAATTGTTAATTGTTAATTGTTAATTATAAATTTTTAATTATAAATTATATTTTTTTATAAAAAAGAATAATTAACAATACGAAACAAAACAAAACAAAACAATGAATAATTGATAAAATGCAATAAAAAATTAAAAATTAATAATTAACAATTAACAATTAATTATGCCTTTTAATATATACGATTTTTCTACATTTACCCAATGGATACATGAGGCACTAACCTCGGCAATGAGTCCGTTTTGGGTTGTAACATTAGAAATCTTATTTGTAGGGCTGGCTTTTTTGCTTTTTTATGCCGTCATCGGTTTGTTTTTGGTGTATGCCGAACGCCGCGTATGTGCATTTATGCAATGCCGTTTGGGTCCTAACCGCGTAGGTTTTCAGGGTTTGCTGCAAACCGTTGCCGACCTTATCAAACTTCTTTTCAAAGAATTGATTACGATAAAATATGCCGACAAATTGCTTTTCAACATTGCACCTTTCTTGGTTATTATCGGTTCGTTCTTGGCTTTGGCAGCCATTCCGTTGGCTAACGGGCTTCATGCCGTAGATTTGAATATCGGTGTTTTTTACATTATGGCGGTTTCGTCTATTGGTGTTATCGGTATTCTTTTGGCAGGCTGGTCGAGCAATAGCAAGTATTCGCTCATTGGTGCCATGCGTAGCGGTGCGCAAATTGTAAGTTACGAACTTTCGGTGGGCTTGTCCATTATTACAATGGTGGTTCTTGCCGGAACAATGGATATTTCGGAAATTGTGGAGCTTCAACGCGGAGGCTGGTTCTTGTTCAAAGGACATATTTCGGCGTTCATAGCCTTCATTATTTTCCTTGTAGCCAGCACCGCCGAGATTAACAGAGGTCCTTTTGATTTGGCGGAAGCCGAATCGGAATTAACTGCCGGTTTTCATACCGAGTATTCGGGTATAAAATTCGCCTTCTTTTTCCTTGCCGAATATATGAATATGTTTATTGTGGCGTCTTTGGGTGCTACTTTGTTCTTGGGCGGTTGGATGCCTTTTCATGTTCCTTTCTGGGAAGGTTTTAATACGGTAATGGATTGGATTCCGCCTTTTGTGTGGTACATTGCAAAAACCGGATTTTTAATTTTCATTATCATGTGGTTCAAATGGACTTTCCCGCGTTTGAGAATTGACCAATTGCTCACTTTGGAATGGAAATATTTGTTGCCATTTAATCTTTTCAATGTATTATTAATGGCATTGCTTGTATTATTGGGACTTCATTTCTAAAAACAGAAAAAAAATTATGATGATAAAAGAATATTTTAAAGATGTTTTTTCGGGAATAGCCTCGCTTTTGCGCGGAATGAAGGTAACTTTGAGTTATTTTGTGCGTCCATCGACCATAATAACACAAAAATATCCCGAAAACAGAGCCGAATTAAAAATGTTCGAGGCTTTCAGAGGTGAAGTGGTAATGCCACACAACGAAAACAACGAACACAAATGCACCGGTTGCGGAATTTGCGAAATCAACTGCCCAAATGGTTCTATCGAAATCATTAGTAAATTTGAAGTGGGCGAAGACGGCAAAAAACGCAAAGTCATCGACCAGCATATTTATCGTTTGGCTATGTGTACATTTTGCGGTTTGTGTATAAAAACCTGTCCATCGAATGCTTTGGCATGGGGGCAAGAGTTTGAACATGCCGTATTTGACCGCACCAAACTAACGAAAGTTTTAAACCAAGAAGGTTCTACCGTACAGAAAGGAGTAAAAGAATAATGGAATTAACCGGAAGTCAATTTATGTTTTATGTATTTGCGGCAGTCATCGTTCTTTTTTCGATGCTCACCGTTACTACCCGCAAGGTGTTGCGTGCAGCCACTTATCTTTTGTTTGTTCTGATAGCTACCGCCGGCATTTATTTCATATTGAGTTATGAGTTTTTGGCAGCCGTTCAGCTAACGCTTTACGCCGGAGGTATTGTGGTTTTGATTATCTTCTCTATTCTTTTGACCAGCCATATAGGTCAGGATATGGAAAAAATGGAATTAAAAAAGAGCCTTGCATCGCTCATAGCTTCAGCAGCCGGATTTATTCTTACGGTTTCTACTTTTTTAAATTACGAATTTAAAGCCTCTTCGGCTGTAGCCAAAGAAGTAAATATGGAGTGGATTGGAAAAAGTTTGTTGAGCTACCAGCACGAAGGGTTTGTTTTGCCTTTTGAAGTGATTTCTATTTTGCTTTTGGCTTCTATGATAGGTGCTATTGTGATAGCCCGAAAAGAAAAAGAAAACAAAAGCGATATTTTAGAATAAATTTTCTTTATAATTATTAATTGTTAATTATTAATTGTTAATTATTAATTGTTAATTATTAAT
>DYNA01000059.1 GCA_020721325.1 Paludibacter propionicigenes | reverse complement strand
CAAATCAACACTTTCGGTGTCAATTTTCCGTAAAACTTCGAGGTTGTCGCCTAATGTGAGTTGGTTCATTTTTTTTACAAAAATAGATTCAAAACATTCTAATTTTTTTTGCAAAAATAGGTAAATATTTCTTTTTTTAAAAAAAAATAAAATTTTAAAATTTTCAGAATGAAATTCGATTGGTTTTATTAATACTAAATTGTTTTCGGTTTTTAGAAATTAGGTCTTGGGTTAAAAAATAATATTATTACTTAATTGCTTAGCCACAAAACCTTATGCCTTTTAGAATAACCCAATACCTAATTCCTAAAACCAAATTCACTTTAGTATAATACAAAGAAATTAAACGAACAGTAAATTAATAAACCGATAAAATTATAATTCAATATAATAAGGAATGGTAAAATAAAACGTTGAACCCACATCGAGTTGCGATTCAACCCAAATTTTTCCGTCAAGTAGTTCAATGATGCCTTG
Source organism: Paludibacter propionicigenes (assembly GCA_020721325.1). GTDB lineage: Bacteria > Bacteroidota > Bacteroidia > Bacteroidales > JAIFNL01 > JAIFNL01. Next base: position 20,878 of record DYNA01000059.1, on the reverse strand, counting down.
CGAAATGGAAAGTCCTATTCCTGCGCCTCCAAATTCGCGATTGAGTGTGCCGTGAACTTGTCTGAAACGTTCAAAAATAACTTTCTGGTCTTCTACAGAAATGCCTATTCCGTTATCTTTCACATAACATTCTAAATAAGTGTCTTTGAGTTTATATCCAAAAATAATATCGCCTTTGTAGGAAAATTTTATGGCATTCTGAATTAAATTTTCAAAAACCTGAATCAATCTTTTTTTATCGGAAATGAGTTGCATCGATTTATCGGAAAGTGTTTTTTCAGCCAAAAGTCTTATTGCCGGTTTATTTTTCAAAAACTCATGGTTTGATATATTTTCATAGATTTGGTCGAGCATTTGATTGAAATTGAAAACATCGGTTTCGATGGCTAATTGAGCCGATTCTATTTTTGAAATTTCAATAATATCGGTAATAATTTTGAGCAATTGACTGCTGCATGACGTAATGACTGAAAAATACTTTTGTTTTTTTTCGGGAGTAAGGTTTTCGCGAATGAGAAGGTCAGAGAATCCGATGATTCCATTAAGCGGAGTTCGTATTTCGTGCGACATGTTGGCTAAAAATGCCGATTTCAATTTATCCGACTCTTCGGCTCTTTTTTTGGCTTTTTCCAACTCGTCGTAACTCATGGCAAGGGCTTCGTTTCCGGCTTTGAGCTGTTCGTGTGCTGCTCTGAGTTCCATTTCGGCTTGTCGCAAATCGTCGTTCATACGCTTGATTCTAAATTCATCGATTTTGCGCTCGGTGATGTCGTCTTTTATGGCTAAAAAATGTGTAATTTGGTCATTTTCATTTTTTATGGGTGTTATTACAGCACTTTCCCAGAAGGTTTCGTCCGATGCTTTTCGGTTTAAAAATTCGCCTGTCCAAATTTTACCACTCAAAATGGTTTGCCAAAGTTGTTTATAAAAAGTTTCGGGGTGTTTGGCGGTTTTAAAAATGCGCGAATTGGCGCCGATTACTTGGCTGTAAGAATATCCGGTTAGTTCGATAAATCGTGGGTTTACATATTCTATATTTCCATTCAGGTCGGTAAATAAAATGGAACTGTGGCTTTGTTCTACGGCGGTTCTAAAACGCAGCAGTCCGTTTTGTATGTTTTCATTTTCACCTACGTTGCGTGCTACGATGTATATGACTGGTTGCTTGTTCCATAAACCATTGAAAATGAGTGCTTCGATAAATATTGAAATGCCTTGTTTTGTTACAAATTCGGAAAGGCATGTTTTGTAAATATCTTTTTGAGGTTGCGAAAAGCATTCACTTTCTTCAAAGCGAATGTTTTTGGGCTTTATAAAGGTAATTTCTTTTTCAAGTAATTCGTGTTTTGTATATTTTAATTGGTCTAAAACGGTTTGATTGACTTCTATAATTTTATTGTTTGTGTTGAGAATAATGATTAATTCGGGTGTGGAATGAAACAAATCATCATGGATTTCTATCTCGGATTGAGGTGTTTTGTTATTATTTTTTTTAAAAAAAAATATTTTTTCTTTTGAAAAAAAGTACATAAAACTTCCCGAAAGCAATAAAAATAAACTTGTAAAAATGAAAAGGATTTTATTGAAATCTAAGGAGCAAATGCCAAAAAAACATACAATTCCTATACAACTCAATGTTATAGAACTGATTGTTAAAATTTTGAATGTAACAACGAATTTATTTCGTTTCTTCATTGCATTTCTGTTTTAAAAAATTCATTTTTAACAAAATTAATTCTTTTTTTTAAAAAAAAGAAATTTTTTAATTCTTTTTTGGTTTGAGTTGAATGTATTTTTGAATTTTTGTTAATAATTCATCAATATTAATTGGTTTGGTAACGTAATCGTCAAATACGGGTTTATAATTTCTGATTTCGTGTTCCAAAGCATACGCCGATTGTGCTATAATGGGCAGTTTCGGTTGTTTTTCTTTTATCATTTTGGTACAAGTATATCCGTCAATAATTGGCATTTTGATGTCCATCAATATTAAATCGATTGAATTGTTTTTATTCAAATAATCCATTACTTCTTGTCCGTTTCGGGCATGAATGAGCAAAACGTTGTAATCGAGTAAAATCTCTTCAATGTATAAATAATTGTACTCTTCGTCTTCGGCTACAAGTATCAAATTGTCGTATTCTTTGGGCATTGGTTGCTGATTTGGAGTAAGAATTTCGTTTGTTGAAATATACGGAATGGTAAAATAAAAAGTAGAACCGCTATCGAGTTTTGATTCGAGCCAAATTTTACCGCCCAGCAGATTTACAAAACCTTTGCAAATGGAGAGTCCTAAACCTGCGCCTCCGTATTGTCTGCTTACCGAGAGTTCGGCTTGTCGAAAGCGTTCGAATATTTTGTCGTGAATTTCGGGTTTTATGCCTATTCCGGTATCTTTTACATAAAATTGGAGCATGGGTTTGGCTGAGTCAAATTCTAAAGTGTATCCAAATTCTATGTTGCCGTGATGTGTAAATTTAATGGCATTGCTCAATAAATTGGAAAGAATTTTGGTTAATTTGGTTTTGTCGGTCTTTATATTGGCTTGGTTTTCGAGCGAAAAAGGTTTTAGAAACAGGCGAACGTTTTCATTTTCTATTTGTTTTTTAAAAATAGAAAGCAAATCGGTTAAAATTTGATTTACGTTGCATTCTTCTATGTTTATTTTCTCTTGATTGGTTTCTAATGCCGACATGGTAAGTACATCGTTTACTATGGAAAGTAACTGATTGGCACTGTTTTGTATTATTTTCACAAAGCTATTTCTTTTTTCTTCTCTTAAATCGGGTTTTGAAAGCATACTTGTAAAACCCATAATGGCATTCATTGGAGTTCGTATTTCGTGCGACATGTTTTGCAAAAAAGCCGTTTTAAGCGAATTGCTTTCTTCGGCAGCGTTTTTAGCTAAAATTAAATCGCGTTGATACTTTTTATTTTCGGTAACGTCAGTAAAAATGACAGCAAAATAGCCTTGTGTAGGGGAATAGGCTGTAACATTGAAATAACGGTCAAAATCTTCGGAATAACTTTCAAATTGCATGGGAATGCGTGTGCTGGCTACTTTTCCGTAGTTTTCTATCCAAATATCTTCTATTTTGGGCAATACCGAGCGCACTGTCTTTCCGATTATTTGACGGGCATTAAGCCCTGTTATTTGTTCAAAAGAATGGTTAGTCATTAAAAAAACATAGTCAATGGGTTCATTTTTTTGATTGTAAACCATTTTATGCAAAGCAAATCCTTGCTCCATGTTTTCAAAAAGCTCTTTGAACTGCTGTTCGCTTTGTTGGGCAGTATTTTTGGCATTGTTGAGTTCTTCGTTGGCAGCTTTGTATTCTTCGTTGAGCGTCAGATATTCTTCATTTTGCTCTTTCAAAGTCAGTTCCATTGCTTTTCGTTCGGTTATATCTTTTACAAAAGAGATGTATTCTTTGGGCGAAATTTGCACAATGTCCAGAATAACATAAATCAGGCTGCCATCTTTGCAAACCAGTTCAAACTCATTGTTTTCGGTAAAACCTAAATCTTTGAGTTTTGAAAAATTATCGATGGCTTTTTCTTGATTTTCTGCCGATAAAATGTCGGGAATAGTAAGTTGTAAAAGCTCTTCGTGCGAATATTTGAGCAATTTGAAAGCGGCAGAATTTGCAAAGGTATATCTGCCTTTATCATTGACTATAAAAATGGCAATGGGCGATTTTTCGATGTAAATTTTAAACATTTTATCTTTTTCGCGCAAAGCAAGGTCGAGTTCCTTGAGTTTAAGAAAATCGTGTTGTGCGGTTATGTCGCGCGCGCTGGTGCGAATGCCTATAAACTCCTCATTTACAATCACTGGCGTAGCCGAAAGATTGATGTAACGTATTATTTTATCTTTGCGAACTATTTTAAATTGCAAGTCGGAAACGATTTGTTTTTGTACCGATTTTTTTATGGCTTCCGCTACAAGCAGCCAATCGTCTGGGTGAACAACATCTTTTTCGTTTATTGTTCCATTTATCAAATCGTACTGCGAAAATCCGGTTATATGCTCAAATGCCTTATTAACATACAAAATCTTACCCTGCGAATTGCGAAAAACTTCCCAATCCATTGTATTGTCAATAAGCATTTTGTAAAACTGCGTTTGCTCTTGGAGCTGCTTAATCTGCGTTTCTAACTCTTTTTCTGTAGTCAAATTCAACATAAAGTTTTATGGTTCTTTGATTAATTCGTTCTTTTGTTCTATGGCTATACTTCAATCGGCTTTTTATCGGTTCGACCGACTTGTCGGTCTGTCCGATTTCTTTTAAAGCATACATTTATAGTTACTTAAACCCGTCCAACCGACAATTTGGTCGGGCGGAAAGACGATAATTTTTAATATAAACTAATTTCAAACATTTACTTAACCGTTTTTAATTTAACACTGGAACATTTTTTTATTTGATTAAAAAAAAACGGTTTTTTTTTAGATTTTTTATGAATTTTTGTTCTTTTCAATTTAAGCTAAATATTTATTGCCTAAAATGACAAATTGCAATGAATCAGTCAGTAAAAGCTAAGCGTTGTTTCAAGGCTTCAAATAAAATTACACCCGAAGCCACCGAAACATTGAGCGATTCGATTTCGCCTGAGAGCGGAATTTTTACTTGACTGTCAGACATTTTGAGGTATTTGGGCGAAATTCCATTTTCTTCCGAACCCAAAATAAAAGCGGTAGGTTTTGTAAAATCTTGCTTAAAATACAACTCTTTGGCTTTTTCGGTAACCGAAACTATCTGTAAACCACTCTCTTGCAAAAAAAGTATGGCTTCAAACAAATCATCTACTTTACAAACCGGAATGCGGTGCAATGCGCCGGAAGAAGTTTTTACGGCGTCGGCATTGATTTGCGCCGCACCGTGAGCCGGAATTACAATGGCATCAACGCCCGAACACTCCGCTGTGCGGGCTATTGCGCCGAAATTCCGCACGTCTGTTACTCTATCCAGCAGCAACAACAACGGAACGCGCTTATTTTCATAAACAAAAGGTACAACATCTGAAAGTTCGTAATATTCTATTTCGGGCAATAAAGCAATAACTCCTTGATGATTTTTTGAGGTCAGTCGGTTTAATTTTTCTACCGGAACGTACTGAAAAGCAATCTTTTTTTCACGAATAATGTTAAATAATTCACCAAATCCTTCACCCGACAAACCTTTTTTTATGTAAACTTTTTCAACTGGTTTTTCGGAAAGAATAGCTTCAATTACCGAACGAATACCAAATATTTTATTTTTATCTTTCATTCTTTCATTTTTGTATAAAATTCTTATTTTCTTTTTTTTACAAAAGTAATAAAAAATATTAAATAATGATTTATATCAAAAAATTATTTATTTTTGTAAACATAATATTCTGTTTTTCGTAAACGTAAAATCAGCAGGTCTTTTTTAAATTGATAGGAGAGTCATCGTATCAATTAATTACAAAATGCCTTCAAACAAATGAACTATAAACTGTTTATTAGCAGATTGATACAATGAATTGCGGATTTGAGGAAATATAAAAATAAATATCTTTTTTTTAGATAAAAAAATACTCTATTTATGGTTTTTAGCTTTCGATTTTTCGTTATTTTATTCCTTTTTTTCTCAGAAACACTCGTTTTTGGGCAAAGAGAAAACAATGATTTAAAACAAACCAAAGATACAAATCAAAACGATACTCTAAAAATTAATGAATTGCTCAAATCGGCTTGGGGAAATAGACGAAACAATCCGGTTAAATCATTAGACGATAGCTATTTAGCTTTGCAATTGAGTAAAAAAGCGCAAAACAATGTAAAAGCCATAGAAAGTTTGAGTTACATTGGAGTTGTTTTGCGCACCGCCGAATTTTATGACGAAGCAATTGTTTATTTTGAAGATATTTTAAAAATAGCTGTAAATCTGAATCTTAGCAAAGAAATAGGCTTTGCTCACATCAATATGGGTTATACTTTTTTATTGCAAAAAAAATACGCTCAAGCCGAAAAACATTTAAAGAAAGCCGCTTCCATTGCCGATTCTACAAAAAATATCAACTTACAAGATTATTCTTTTTCCTATCTTATAAAAATGTATTACGAAACAAAACGTTTCGAGGAAGCTCTAATTTGGTCTAAAAAAGCACTCAAACCCAAAGAAAAAACGCAAAATTCGATACGTTTGGGCGTTTTGTATGAAAGTTATGGCGACATTTACACCGAAACAAGTAATTTCAGTAAAGCACTCTTTAATTATAAGAAAGCCTTAGAAATTATGAAAAACGATACTTTTGAATTTTATCGAACCACTCATAAAATTGCCCGATTATTTTACAAACAAAATCTCACAGACAGTGCAGTTCTATATGCCGAAACTGTTCATAATCGAATCAATAAATTAAACTCTTCCGGTTTTAAAGCCATCGATTATATGAACTTGAGTATTGAAGTTTCGTATTTGTTAATAAATATTTATAATGAAATGGAGGAGTTTGAAAAAATTGTTTTTTATCAAGAAAACATTCTTTTGCAAAAAGATAAAATCATAAATAACAAAACAACAAATGAGGTAATTCGCGCAAATATGCACAGCCGGCTGCAAGAAGAAAAAAATAAAAACTTTAAATTGGAAATTGAAAATCAAAACCGAGAACGCCTCATCGAAAAGCGTAGAATTTATGAAACTGCCAGTTTGCTTGCCATTGTTGTATTTGCCATTTTCACTTTTATTTTTTTTAAAGAAAAACAAAAATTAAAAGAAAACAATAAAATTTTGCTCAAACAAAGCCAAGAATTGAAAGAAGTGAGCAAGACCAAAGACAAACTTTTTACTATCATTGCCCACGATTTAAAAAATCCGTTTCATGCTTTGCTCGGATTTGTTGAAATAATTAGAGAAAGCATTGAAAACGACGACAAAGAAATTTTGAAAAACAGCATTGATTATTTAGCCAAAACGGTGAGTGCCGGCTATACTTTATTAGAAAATTTACTTTTTTGGAGTCAAACTCAAAAAGGCGACATTCAGTACAAACCCGGTTATTTTGACGTTAAAACACTATTAACCAATACGTTAGATTTGGTTTCAACCAGTGCCAGACAAAAGAAAATTACTTTCAATACTCATTTAGCCCAACAAAATCAGGTCTTTGCCGACAAGAATATGGTTCAAACCATTTTAAGAAATTTAATTACAAATGCCATTAAATTTTCGCATCAAAAAAGCTCCATTACTATTATTACTGAGGAAGACGAGAATTGGTTAAAAATAACTATTTCCGATAAAGGTTTGGGCATTTCGGAACACGACACTGAAAAGATTTTTCAAGTTACAAAAAATGTCCCAACTCATGGCACTTTAGGCGAAAAAGGCACAGGACTTGGTTTGCCTTTGTGCAAAGAATTTGTAGAAAAAAACAAGGGAAAAATTGGAGTAAATTCTAAAGTAGATGTTGGCTCAGATTTTTGGTTCACTCTGCCCCTTATAAATACTCAAATTTCTTTTTGAAAAAGATTCTTTAAGCGGCAAGTTATCGTACCAATTTGTTAATAATCAACTTATTGACTATTTATTTTTTTTCGCATTTTGCAAATAATTGATGCGATGACTTGCCGTTTTTTAGTCTGAAAATTTGAGTAATTTTAATTTTTGTTTGTTATTCGTTTGGCTTTTTATTGGTATTTTCCTTAACTTCAGAACCTTGATAACGCTGGTTTAAACCCGAAATCACTTCTTCTGTTATATCCAAACTTTCGTCGCCATACAAAAGATTTTGTCCCATAGAAATACTCAAAATCAATTTAAAACGTCCGTCTTGGTTGTATTCTGCTAAAAACGAATTGATGCTGTCGTGCAATTGTTTGTTCATAGCAGCCTCATCTTGAGCTAATTGCATTCCAAGAGTCTCGCGTAGTTTTAAAATTGTTTGTTGTTTGCTTAATAGTTTTTGTTGCATCTCTTCGGCTTGACGCTGAGTAATTAAATGTTTTTGAATTTTTTCCTGAAAATCCATGGCTTCTTGTTCGTAAGCTGCCGCTTTTCTATTTAAACTCAATTCCGAATTTTGTTGTTTTTGAATTAATAATTCGCGCAAATCTTCAAAAAATTTGTAGTTTTTGGTCAAAGAATCGATATTGACATAAGCTACTAAAGCACTTTCGGCTACTTCTACTTTTTTATTTGATTTGGCTTTTTCAGCAGGCTTTGAACTCGAAAAATGTAAATAAAACAACACACCAACTGCTACTATCAAAATGGCATTGAGAATTATAGAAATATTCTTCATATTAAAATACTTTGTTTTTTTTCTTTTTACAAAAGCAAAAAGACGATTTGTTTTATAAATTGATTAATTTACTTATTATGAATAAAAAAATAATTTGTTCCAATGTGTTAAACTTTTCTCAAGTTTTTCAAGCATTTCTACAATTTTTTATACATTTTAGTATTTTTTTTCTAAGGCGCAAATATAAATATTCCTTTTATTTTATAAATGAATTTTTATTTTAACAATGATTAAAAAATGTTAAATGATAGTTTTTCAACTATTTCGGCTTCTATTTTAACAAAATAGGTTTTAAAATTTATAAATTAGATACAAACCAAACTTTTTTAGCCAAAAAGCGAAAATTAATTTGTCAATTACTTAATAAACAGTTTTTTGCACATTAAATTAAGTCATTTTACAAACAATTGGAGCGTTGATTCACATTTCGTTGGCAAAAGACTTGCGGATTTTTTGAAATAAAAATCACACTTTCACAACAATGAAATCTGGTGTTCGATGGCTTGAAGGGTTTTTTCTTTTTCAGTAAGCCAATACGTGTAAGGCAGCGTAATGGCACTAATTCCGGCACGTCGAAGCATTTTGTACCGTTCGATGCTAAACGATTCGGCAAAATTGCCCGGATAGCCAATTAGGTCAATACCAATGGTTTTAGTTTCTTTTTGCAGAATAAGGTCAATGATTTGTCCGGCTATTTTGTATGCTTCCCAAATTTTGTAGCCTCTTTCGGCGAAAGCCGTACTTACTTCTTTTAAAAATTTATCTTTTTCTGTATTTTGAAAAACCGGTTTATTTATTTTTGTATCAAAACTTTCCAAATACTGACGCAAAAGCGATTCGGGTTTCAATTTATTGATATTCAGCGAATAAAAAATAAACTGCTTGGTTCGGGCGCGTGTAATGGAAACGTTGAAAACATCGGCTTTGTCGAGATGATAAAACGCCGAGGCGTGCGAATGTTCATCGAGAGCAAACGACAAGAACATAAAATCGCGCTCTTCGCCCTGAAACGCATAAGCCGTTCCCACGAGCAATTGATGTCGCTGTATTTGACTAATATTCAGCTCTTTATTGATTCGTGAAATGATGTAATCGGCTTGCGCCCGAAAAGGCGAAAGAATGCCCAAAGAATTACAATATTGAGCTTCTAAATTTGCCTGATTTTCAATTATTTGTTTAATTTGGCTTAAAATTAATTCGGCTTCTTGCACATTGTAACCTTGCTCGGTGCGTATGCCTTCCACTTTTTGAATGTAAATGCCTTCATTCGCCGGAATATCAGGCTTTTCGGTCATTATGCTAATGGCATTGCTGTAAAATTTTTGGTTGCTAAACCGAATAATATCGGGCAAACTTCGATAATGTTCGTTCAAAAACGAAACTTGATTTTGATTGGCTATCTTGTTGCTAACAAGGTCTAAAATACTCATTTCGCGAAAGTTAAGCATTTCGGAAGGTGTATTTTCCAATCCGTGCGCTTTTTGCATAATCATTTGCCGCTCGCGCGAAAGGAACGAAACGTGCCTTAATTGATTGGGGTCGCCCGCAATAACCACTGTTTTAGCACGTTGCAAAATCGGAATGAGCGAAGCAATGTCGCATTGCGTAGCTTCGTCGATAATGGCAATGTCGAAAAGTTCTTTTGTTAAAGGCAAAATTCGGTAAATATCGGTAATTTTGACCAACCAAATGGGAAAAGTTTTGAGAATAACATCAAAATTGGTGCGTTCAAAATATTTTTCTTTCACAGAGCCGGTTTTTACACGAATTGCCTGTTCAAAATTTGTCAATTCGCTGCGGTGTTTTTTGAGCGTTTCGTTGATTTGCACACCAAAATTTCCACGCACGTGTGCAATGGTGTGGCTAATTAATTTGTCAAGTTCCGATTCTATTTCGCTAATTAACTCCCAATGAGGCGTTTGTATTTTATTTAACGATAAAAGCCAATTGCGTTTCAATTGTTTAAAAATATTTTGCGTAAAAGCATTTCGCACAATGTACTGACCTCTTGTATTTTCTTGATTTACACGCTTTTCAAACAATTTTTCCAATTTTATTAAACGCCTTTCTATCTTAACCAAATCCGAATTTACTTTGCGTAAAAGTTTATAATTCATATTGCTATAAACATTAATTCCGCTTAATAAATTTTTTAAATGGCTTTGCAATTCGCGCAAATAATTGCTTCGACCGCCGCGAACAATAACATCTTTTATATCAAGCTGATTTTCAATCTTATTGGCTATCACATCAACCGCTTGGTCGGTGCGCGAAGCAATTAAAACCGATTTTCCTTTGCTCAAATGTTCGATGGCTAAAGCCGAAATGGTATAAGATTTTCCGGTGCCGGGCGGTCCGACAATTAAATTAAAAGGATAGGTAGAAGCTGCCGTAATAATTTTTTGTTGTGCCAAACTCAAAATAGCCGGTACACGCCCAATAGCAACGGTTTTAGGCTGATTCACTATTTGGCTTTCGCCAAAAAGAAGTCGTAAAGGTTCGGAAAATTCGGTGGCTTTTGAAATTTCATTCAATTCGTTCAAAACGCCCAATGTATTTTCCGATTTGTTTACCAAACCCAATCCGCTTGCGGGAATTACCAAATATTTTTTTAAATTATCAAGGTTTTCATCTGCAATCAGTTCTTTTATTTTGTTTTCGGTAAAAAGATTTGGAAATAAGAGCATTTGCTCGGTATTCAATTCGGGGAAAAACTTTTCTAAAACGCGCTTTACGTTTCCGATTTCTTTAAAATCGATGGCATTTTCGGAAAATTCGTTGTGCAAATTTTCATACAATCCACTTGTGTCTTCTTCGTCTTTGATGCTTTTTAAAAGGGAATAATTTAATCGGCGTTTTTCAATATCTATTTTTACATAATAATTTTCATCGTCTAAAATAAGTTCTGCCGGAAAAAAGAACAAAGGCGAGCAAATGGCTTGATTTTTCCCACGACCGCCTTTTTTTTTGCCCAAAATAAACATGGTGCCATACAAAAGCTCTTTCTCTTTATAATAAAGAGTCAAATCTTTTACAATTTCCTCTGCTTTTGTATGATTTACAGGCAATTGCGGATAATAACCATCGACCAATTCTTCGCGACCTTCCATGATAATTCTTTTTTCTACTTTGGGGCTAAAAAAATTATCGATGCTCAAATCGCGGTTGTCGGCTTGATAACAATCGTTAAAATAAGCTATTATTTTATTTATAGACATTTGTTTTTATTTCACTTTTTGTTTATTTTTCGATTTATTCTCAATACACTTGTTACAAATTGATATTCAGTAATTTATAATCTATTTACGGTCTGACCGGCTTGTCCGGTCAGACCGATGCTATTCATTATAAATGCTTTAGAGTATAGCCATCCGTCAGACCGGACAAGCCGGTCGGACGGTAGTTTAATAAACAATGTAATTTGTAGTATAAAAATTTGTAAACTATTGAAATTCAATTTACAACAAGTCTAATTTATTTTTTCTTTTGCAAAAGCTTTTCTAATTTTTCGTCAATGGTTTTGAGTTTGGATTCTATGGGTGAAATTTGGGTTGTTTTTTTAGTCAAAATGGCTTCAATAGTCCAAATTTCTTGTACTTCCGACACATCAAAGGCATGAATTGTAAAAGGTTGCGAATCGGTTTTTACAACCATTTCCGTATCGAAACTCGCCAAACGCCTTACTAAAATTTCGTTTTTTAAAACAAAAACATAAACAATATCCAAAAAAAGCTCTTTTTTAAACTCATTTATTTTTTTACAAATCAAAATATCTTCCTTAAAAATGCCATTTTCGGCGTAAACCATCTCACAATCAGCATGTTCAAAGGCTCGCATGAGCGCATGTACGTTGGGCAGGCACATCGCGGGAAGCGAATTTAAAAACTCAGAATCGGAAATATTTTTGATATAATTTTTAGCATTTGCTAAATTTATTAGCTTAATGCTTTGAAAATAATTTCCAATTTTAGCTTTTTTTTCGACAATTTTTGAGGGGTCAAAATGAATAATTTCATTTACAGTAAGCTCTTTTACAATAAGTTGCTCAAGAGTCAAACTAAAATATTTAGCAATTTCGACCACTGTATCTATTTTAGCCTCCGACCTGCCCTCTTCATAAGCTCCAACACTGCCTCTTTTGATGTTGAAAAGGTCAGCAAAAGCACTCTGGCTCAGCTTTTTAACTGTTCTTATTTTGCGTATATTTTTACCGAAATTTGACATTTAACTTTTTTTAACTAAAAATATTTGCTAAAAATTTTAGCATTTCAAAAATATTTTCTATATTTGAAGTAACAAATTTAAAAAAAATCTTTGAAAAAAATATTTTTTTTTATTAAAAGATATTTTTTTAAACAACAACAACTGATTTTAATTTTTAAAAAAAGAACAAAAAATGGCAAACTATTTTGAAAAAGTAAAAAATTACCTTATCGAACTTGACCTTCCCATCAGTTTTGAAGATGCTCAAGATGAGGTTTTCATTATTAATAAAGAAGATGCCGGAATTACAGACCTTGTTATTGGTGTAGCCGAGCCTATTTTAATAATGGAACAATCCATTTTTGAGATACCCGAAGGCAAAAACGATGTGTATAAAAGACTTTTGCAGCTCAACGGACAAGTGGTGCATGGAGCTTTTGTTTTAGATGAAGAGTCAAACAGAGTGGTTTTTAGAGATACTTTGCAGCTCGAAAATCTCGATTTGAACGAAATTGAAGCTTCAATTAATTCTATCAGCCTTATGATGGCTGAGTTTTCAGATGAAATTATTAATCTTTCAAAAAATTAATTTTTTTTACAAAAAGTAAATTTATTAAAAACAACTAAAATATAGGAGATAATAAAAATGGGAATATTTAGCAGATTATTTAAAATTGGACAAGCCGAAGCCCACAATGCCATCAATAAATTGGAAGACCCGATTAAAATGGCTCAGCAAGGTATCAGAGATTTGAAAGAAGACCTCGATAAATCTTTGCACGCATTGGCACAAGTAAAAGCAATTTCTATTCGCACACGCAACGATGCCGAAACTGCAAAACAAAAAATGGTTGATTATGAAAAGAAAGCCGTTCTTTTGTTGCAACGCGCTCAACAAGGTCAAATTGACCCTGCCGAAGCTGACCGTTTAGCCGCTATTGCATTGGAAAAGAAAGAAGAAGCCAAATTGGAAATGGAACGCAACCAAACCGAATACGAACGCCACGAAGCCAGCGTATCGAAACTTGATGGCAAAATTAAACAATTGCGCCAACATCTTTCAAAATGGGAAAACGAATTGCGCACTTTGGAAGCTCGTGCAAAAGTAAGCACAGCCACTAAAAATGTAAACAAACAGCTTTCTCAAATCGACTCTTCCGGCACCATAGCTATGCTCGAAAGAATGAAAGAAAAAGTGCAACAAGACGAAGCTTTATCAGATGCTTATGCCGATATAGCCGACGAAAGCCGCACTGTGGACGAAGAATTGAACAAAGCCATTGACAAAACCAACACTTCTGCCAGCGATGCTTTGGCTGCTTTGAAAGCTAAAATGAACCTTACTCCTCCGGTTTAGTAAAATTTTTATTTTGCAAAACAATAGTGGTAAGTATCTTATAAACAGACAATAAAACCGGACTTTTTTTTTAGTCCGGTTTTTTTTTACAAAAAAAAAGAATTTTATTTCGTATTTTAAAAGATTTTCGTATATTTGAATGAATTTTTCAATTTTATTTTTCAACTTTATTTTTTAATTTTTTTTTACAAAAAAAGATGATTGAATTTTTAAACCAAACGTTTTCAATTGTAAATATTATTCCGACCGGTTTTTTAGTTTTTACTCTAATTTATTGGTTTTCAGTGCTTATTGGAATGTTGGATATGAATTTTTTAAATGTAAATGTGGATAAAAACATTTCGATAGACAAAGATTTGAGCATTGACAAACACCTTTCGATAGATAAAAATTTACAGATTGATAAAAATGTTTCAATTGATAAAACAATTGATAAACAGATAGATAAGAATATTGAAAAAAACATCGACATCAGTTGGTTCAATGCGGTTTTGTCTTTTTTCAATTTGGGCAGAGTGCCTTTGATGGTTTTTCTATCGTTTTGGGCTTTGCCTATGTGGTTCATTTCTATTACGTTAAATTATTATTTGGGCAATTCGAGCGTTCTTTTGTCGTTGATTTTTCTTATTCCGAATGTTATAGTTAGTTTATTGATTTCTAAAGCATTAACTCAGCCTTTGGTGCGAATTTTTGACAAATTGGATTTTGATGAACAAGACGACGATTTTGAAGCCAAATTGGGCATTGCGGTAACAAATGTAAACGATAAAAAACCCGGTCAAATCGAAATTAAAAACAAAGGTGTCAATATTCGATTGAATGCCATAACATTAGAAGGAAAAGAAGTTTTGAAAAATTCAAAAATAATGATTATTCAATATTTGGAAGATAAAGATTTGTATTTGATTGAAAGTTTTGAAGAATAAAAACATAAAATTGCATAATATTAACGTTTTTTTGTAAAAAAAGATACCATGTCGTATAGCGATTTTACATTAAAAGATTTACAAAATAAATTTGGCATAAAAAATAAAGTATGCCGATTATTTGATAAATTAGAGCCTATTGAGCCAAGCGATTGGTTAAAAACTACGCTCGAAAAAGCTTCAAAATTACCGACTCGCAGCGAAAAAGCAAAATCGGAAAGCATCGTATTTCCGGTGCTTTTAGAGTTGCGAGAAAGAAATAATCAGTTCATCACTTTTTATTCGGGCGACAATTTGAACGCCGACGAAGAAAATGGATTGAAAGGCGAATGCGATTTTATAATCACAAAAGATACCGGCACCTTTGATATTAATTATCCTATCATTCAATTGGTTGAAGCCAAAAAAAATGATATTGAACTGGGCGTGCCGCAATGTGCGGCTCAAATGGTGGGTGCAAAAATATTTAATCAGCAGAATAATGTTTTGGTAGATGGCATTTACGGCTGTGTAACAACGGGCAACGAATGGTTGTTTATGCAACTAACTGACCAGCTTTACATTGACAATCAAAAATATTATCTCAACGAATTAAAAAATTTATTAGCGGTTTTTCAAAGCATTATTGATAAGTTTAAAATCAGTGTTTAATTTTTTAATTGTTAATTTTAAAAATTGTTAAATTGTTTTCAATAAATTAAAAAAATATTATATTTTTTACAAAAAAGAAAATTATTTTATAATAAAAACAATTTAACAATTCAATTAAAATATGCAATCAATATTATAAAATAAATAAAATTTTAATTACTATGATTATATTAAGTTTTTTGGGAACAGCCATTGCCACAACGGTAACCATTATTGGCATAATTTTATTCTTAATTATCGGATTAGTTATAAAATGGTATCAGAAACCGGTTCACGGACGGGCATTGGTGCGTTCGGGAAGTGGAGGTACAAAAGTACAATTCGATAGAGGTTTGTTTGTAATTCCGGTTTTGCATAAGATAGAAATTATGGATATTACACTGAAAACCATTACAATAAGCCGAACAGACCAAGATGGTTTGATTTGCAAAGACAATATGCGTGCCGATATAAAAGTTTCGTTCTTTGTGCGCGTAAATCGCACGGTAGAAGACGTTACTGATGTGGCTTTTGCAATCGGTTGCGAGCGTGCTTCGCGCGAGGAAACTTTATTAAATCTGTTCGATTCTAAATTTTCGGAAGCCTTAAAAACGGTTGGAAAACGATTCGATTTTGTAGATTTATACAATTCAAGAGAAGGTTTTAAACGTGAAATTATTGAAATTATTGGTCGCGATTTAAATGGCTATTACCTTGATGATGTGGCAATTGACTATTTAGAGCAAACCAGTTTGAGCTTTTTGAAAGCCGATAATATTTTGGACTCGGAAGGGATAAAAAAAATAGCCGAATTGACTTCTACCCAACAAATTTTGGCAAACCAAATTAATAGAGAACGCGAGAAAACCATTAGAAAACAAGACGTTGAAGCGCGTGAAACCATTTTGGAACTCAATAAACAACTTGCCGAAAAAGAAGAACAGCAAAGACGCGAAATAGAAAGCATCAAAAACAGAGAACAAGCTGAAATAGACAAAGTTAGAGCGCAACAAAAATTAATTTCGGAAAATGCACGCATTGAAACCGAACAGGCGGTTGCCATAGCTGAAGAAAATAAAGAACGCCAAATCATTGTAGCTCAGCGCAATAAAGAGCGTGTTTCGTTGGTAGAACTTGAAAAAGTAGAAAAAGACCGCCAATTGGAAATCAATGAACGCGAGCGAATTGTAACTTTGGCTCAAATAGAAAAAGAAAAAGCCGTAGAAGAAGAAAAGAAAAACATTCAAGACATCATTCGCGAGCGTGTAGTTGTACAAAAAACGGTGGTTCAAGAAGAAGAGAAAATAAAAGATACTCAGGCATTTGCACTTGCTCAACGCGAAAAAGAAGTGGCAATTACAAATGCCGAAAAATTGGCTCAACAAGATTTGGTAAAACAAATCAAACGCGCTGAAGCTGAGCGTCAAGCAGCCGATTTTGAATCGCAAACGCGCCTAATTCACGCCGAAGCGGCAAAAGAAGCTGCCATTAGAGATGCCGCCGCCCAAAAAGTTCTTGCCGAAGCCAAAGCCGCTAACGAAGCCTCACAAGGTATGTCGGAAGCTCAAGTAACTGAAGCAAAGGCGAATGCAAGCCTTGTAGAGGGACAAAGCATTGCCAAAAATATTGAACTAAAAGCTGTAGCCGAATCGAAAGGAATTTTGGCGAAAGCCAGCGCCGAAGCCGAAGGAATACAAAAAATAGGCACTTCGGAATCGGTTGTTATTGAAAATAAAGGAATTGCGGAAGCCAACATTATTAAGGCAAAAGCCGATGCCGAAAAAATTAAAGGCATGGCAGAAGCCGATGTGATGAAACAAAAATATTTCTCCGAAGCCGAAGGCGTAAAACAAAAAGCCGAAGCCATGAAATTGCTCGATTCGGTTGGTAAAGACCACGAAGAATTTAAGTTGGAACTCGAAAAAGACAAACAAATCGAATTGGCACGCATCAATATTCAAAAAGACATTGCCATGGCTCAAGCCGAAGTGATTAGCAGCGCGCTTAAAGCCGCAAAAATTGATATTGTAGGTGGGGAAACCATGTTCTTTGACCAAATTATTGGCTCAATAACCAGAGGCAAATCCATTGATAGAATGATGAGCAACAGCGAGTTGCTTAAAGAAGTGAAAGATGCGTTCTTGCCCGATTTTGAAGTGGCAAATCCTCAAAATCCGAGCGAACCGCCCATCAATTTTAAAGACCGCTTGAAACAATTTGTTGAGCAATTTGGCATGACTTCCAACGATTTGAAAAATTTAACCATTTCGGCTCTAATTTTCAAAATGACCCAAAAAGCTAAAAACCCCAACGAAAAAACGATTTTGGAACAGCTTTTAGATTTAGCCATTTCAAAAGGTATAGACAACGCTCCGGCGCGAAGTATTGGAATTAAATAATTTATTTTCAATGTTTTATGCTTTTTAGAATTGTTTGAACATTTTTAAAAATTGCTTTAAAACAAAGTTTATTTTATAAATTTTAAAAAAAAATCACGCAAAGTTGCAAAGTTATAAATTTCAACTATTTACAACTTTCGTCTTTGCAACTTTGCGTGAGAAAACAACTTTTTAATATTGCACTTTATATTTCGTTTTTGAGAAGAGTTGAGGGTTTTATTTTTTTATTTTACAAAAAAAAACAATCCGATTTAAAGTCTTTTTAAAGTCTTTTAAAGTGCTTTGTTTTAAAGTTTTATATAAAAAAATAATTACAAGCACTTATTTTGTTTTCGATGACAGAAATTTTAGCTTTCTTTTTGGTTAGTTTTCTGGGAGTTTTTCCGGTTTTAGTTATTCTGATGCGTATTTTGTTCAAAAACGCACTTATTTTTTATTTAACCAGTTTTTTTATTTTTTCTTCCATTTTAATAGCCAATTCTATTTATATTTTTACACTTTATGAATCTGAAAATTGGTTGGAGGTTATATTTTTCTATACTTTTATATTCGTTTTTTTAATTTTTTTTATAAAAAAACAATTTCAAAATCCAGTTGAGAAAATAATCGATTACTTAAACCAAATAGCCAAAGGTACGATACAAAATGAAACTTTTTCAGTAAAATCTTTTTTTAAAGAAATAAAAAAAATAGCTGATTTATTAAATCAAATCAATTTAAACTTAACTCAATATCATAAAATGGCAACTGATATTGAAAATGTTGATAATCAATTATTACAGTCAAACGATAAAATAGCCCAAGCACTTGTAGCAATGCAAGATAATTATAAAAAAATAAGTGCCGAAGAAGAAAGAAGAAAGAAAGACGATGCAATAAAAAATTGGCAAGCCGAAGGAACAGCCGGCATAATTGAAACCTTGCGACACAATAACAAAGACCTTTTTGAGCTTTCTTTTGAGGTTTTAAGCGACTTGACTAAATACATTGAAGCAAATGTGGGCGGAATTTTTATGATAGAAACCAACACGCAAGGTGAACAATTTTTAGAGCTAATAGCCAGCTTTGCCTACGATAGACGAAAATTTCTGAAAAAAGAAATTCCTATTAAAGAAGGCTTGATTGGCGCGTGTGCAAGAGAACAAAAAACCATTTTACTTACCAAAGTTCCCACCGATTACATGAGCATTTCTACCGGTTTGGGCGGTGCCGACCCCAGAGCCATTTTGCTTATTCCTCTTAAAATAGACGACCAAATTATTGGAGTTCTTGAATTGGCGTCGTTTGCCGGTTTTAAAAAGCACGTAGTCGATTTTATTGAAAGCATTTCTGAAAATATTGCTTCGATGCTTTTGAATCTCAAAAGACAAAAAGAAGCAAGTTTGCTGATAGAAAAAGGCAAAAAGTTAGAAGAAATCATTTCGCAAAAAGATGAAGAAATGAACATTCAATACGAAGAATTTCTGCTTTTGCAAGACGATGTTTCTAATTTAGAACAAGAGATTTTGCAAAAAAATCTTCTTATTGAAGAATTAAAATACAAACTTCAACTAACTGCTAAAGAATAAAGTTTATACCACAGATTGATTTTTTCGTATTATTTTTTTTAGATTATAATTTCTCCAATACCTTGTTAATGAGGTATATTCGTTGAATAAAGAAAATATTTTGAATCGCAATAAATAATGGAAAATTCGATACAATAGAATACTTATTCCGATAAAAATAAAACCTTCGGCAAAAAAATCAATGATTTGAAAAGCCACCGATTTTGTATTAAAAAATGAAAAATCGGTAAAAAAATTGACGAAAAAAGGCAAAATAAAGCTATAAATCATTATCCAAAGCGAAATAGTATAAGCATGTGAAGTGTGAATGGCATGTTCGGGACATTGCGTTAAGCATTTCATGCAACTTTCGCATTGATAAGTCCAAAATTTCCGATTTCCGATGGTTTTTATTGCATTTACAGGGCAATTTTTTTCGCATAAACCACAATTGTTGCACTTTGAGGAGGCAAAAAATGTTTTTGCCAAAGCAAATCGTCCTAAAAAATAATACAAAACCGAAATGGGAAGAATAGCCAAATCAAAAGGAGTTGAATAAAAAGCAATGTATGATTTTTTGCCATGAATAATTTTTTCGGCAAATTTTTGAGTTTTCCGTTGGCATCGTTTTACAATCGAAAGCACCACTTTTGGGCGCAAGCCCGGATGGATGGAAATCCAATTTGATGGCATGTCAAGTGGCTGCATTCCAACTACTTGGTATTTTTTGAATTTTAAAATCAGAGCTGTAAAAAATTGCGCTGCTCCACTCAATCCGGGCAAGAAAAGTTTATATAATTTCATTCCGGCTCGCGTATTGAGAATAATAGCTTTATTGTTTTTAGATTTGGGCAAGGAAAAGACAAAATCAAGAATTAATGGCGGAAAATTAAAGCCATGCGTAGGTCCGAAAATACCAATTAACGAATTTTTAAGGTTCGTAAAATCGTATTGAAGTGCGTGATGAATAGCTACTATTTCACAATTAAACCCCTCATTTTTAGCAATTTCGCAAAACCATTCGGCTGCTTTATGAGCGTTTCCGGTGCCGGAAAAATAAAATAGAATTATTTTTTCAAAACTTTCTTTCATTTTTTTATGCTTTTATTTTTATTCGATACCTCGATAATTCGTTTTTTTTTAAAATTAATTTCAAATTTCTGTTTTACAAATAGTTAAATCTTTTTTTTTTACAAAAACACTTTTAAAAAAAAATAATAAACAAGTATTTTTTTTATTTTATAGAATTACAATCTTTTTTATAATCGAATCACCAAAAACTTTCATTCATGTTTCATTTCTTTTGGTTTGTAAGAAATTTAACCTAACAAAGTTACGTATTTTTTTGTTTTTTTCAAAAAAAAAGATTAATTTTGTAAAAAAAAAAGAACAATTTATAACCTTCCGCTGTTTTAAGAATTAAACCGTCTTTTATATAATTATTTATTTGTAAAAAAATGTTTTACAAAAAAAATGGAAGTAATATGACAATATGTATGACATTTTCTAAAAATTTACAGCTTGGAATTTAGCTAATTT
>DYNA01000233.1 GCA_020721325.1 Paludibacter propionicigenes | reverse complement strand
CATTGTATTTTTTCCAAGTACCTCCTCCATCAAAAGACAATGCAAAACGAGAATCACCAAGTCCCGAACCTGTAAACACAACATCATCAATAGAAGCTATGTTAGCATCTACATTACTTGCAGCTTTTGTAGTTACGTAGTAGGCATTTGCAGTTTGGTAATCATAAGAAGAAGTTGTAAATATATCAATTTCTTTTATTTGCAAATTTTTAGTAGCACCTCCAGTATTAGCTGTTATATTTATTCTATAAAAAGTATAAGAGGTTGAATTGGAAAATGTAAATTCTTTCTTTTGATCATCAGAAAAAGATTCGCCTGTTCGAGTATCTAAATCAGTCCAAATACCATCTGTTCCATTAGTTGAATTATTTGAACCTTGTAATTTCCAATCTTTTGGAGCTCTATCGTTTAAATATGCAGTAATGGCATATTTTGTGGCAATAGCTCCGCTAAGCAACTGATATGATATTTTATCAGAAACAGTTCCATTTGGAGTAGCCCACCATGTGGTGTTATTTTCATCAAAAGCTTTAGATGGTTCATAACCTACATAATGAGTCGTACCCAAAGCAGTTCCGCCTGTGCAAACATCAGCAGAATAAACTGGTACAGTTGCAATCATTTTAGCTACACCACCATCCACAGTTACATAAGTACTGTTTTCTAAAGTATAATCGCCCGATGTAGTATAATTTACATTACCGCTTGTGCTACTTGTGCCTGAAGATTGTTCTTCCCATACACCTACTACGGAGGTTATATCAGTAAGGGTAGCTTCTTCATTTAAATCCATTACTTCAGCCTGCTGTTTCACTCCGCCGCCTACTTCTGTCCAAGCACCATCTACATAAACCATTACGGCTTTTAATTCGGTGTCTATCACCATTAAGCCGGTAGCCGGCGAAGTAATTCCTGTGCGTTGTGCGGTTGTTAAACGAGGCATAAGGAAACCTTGGGTAGTTGAAGTTACATCTAAGGCTGCACTTGCATGGGGAGTATTCGTACCAATACCTACTTGAGCGTTTGCCAAAGGATTAAAAGCAAGCAACATCATTAAAAAAAGTGATGCTGTCAATACAAATCTCTTACTAATAGTGTTAATGTTTTTCATAAGATTAAGATTTATTTATAATTTTAGTTTTTTTTTATTTCCATTATTAACTAAGCTTTTGATTGACATAAGAATTGATTTTTAAAAGTTTTTTAATTTATCCTCACCTTATGAAAGGTAATTCATTTTTCTGCCAATTGAGCTTTTATAAAATTAACAATGATTCATTTTTACAAAAATACGGTTTTTTTTTAAAAACGCAACATTCTTAAAAATATATTTCACTGCAAATAAAAAAAAAAAAAATTAATTCATCAAAAAAAAAATGAATTGTTTTATTTTTTTTTATCATCTCGATAAAAAAGATAAAAAAACATTTTTTATAATCTATTGATATATAATTTTTTATATTAAAATACTTTGTACTAAAAAAAAAGTTTTTTTATGAAAAAAAAAATGAATGCAACCTTTTTGATTAAGTTAAATTTTATTTTTTTTATTTTTTTAGTGTGAAAAAATTCTTTTTTTGGGTATTTGTTTGGTTGTATAAAATCCAAAATTTGCTTTTATAAACGAAAATAAAAATAATTTTGTAGCTCAGAGTAAAAAAAAGTCTAAAAAATATATTGAAATTTTTTTTTTATATTTTTATATTTTCCAATAGTTCAGTAATTCAATAATTCGTTATTTTTTTGAACAAATGTAGAAATGTACCCAAATCTCGTTCTTTTTCTGAAAAAAAGAAATAAAGGAATAAGGGTGAAAACAAGTTTTATTTTTAGTTACTAAGGGAATAAGCTTTTGGAAATCAACCTTATTCCCTTAGTAAAAATGATAATGAAATAAAAATAAAACCTTATTCCATTATAAATAGTTCATTATTTTTTTGCCATGAATGACGAATAATTACAAATTCAATAAATGGACAAAATATTATTTTTTTCTATATCATTTTATTGATATTTAACAAATTACACGAATATTTAACGAACTATTATTAATTCTATGCTATTCATTATTGAACTTTGGACAAAATCATTCCGTTGGAATGAAATAACGATAGAAAACAATGAATAGCAACAATATAGCACACCGAAAGTGTGCAACATTTTGATTGTGTAATTTACATTCTATCCATATTTTGCACCGAAAGTGCAAATTTGTCCAAAGTCTAAATAGAATGAATTGGATTTTTTTAATTTTGGAAATAATTCTAAAATTTATCAATTTTGGAGCGAAAATTTTTTTTTATATAAAACCAAAGACATGAAACATATCCTTATTCCGGTTTTGGCAGTTTTTTTATTTTCGGCTTGCTCAAAATCTAAAACAAATTCAGATAATTCGCCCGAAGACGAGGCTATAATTATTGGTAAAACGACTCAAACCCTCGAAAGTCCTATCATGACTCCCGAAGTGCTTTGGATGTTTGGCAGAATAGGCGAAGTGGAGCTTTCGCCCGATAAAACGACGGTGCTTTACAGCGTTGCGTATTACAGCGTAAAAGAAAACAAAGGCAATCGCGAGCTTTTTACCATGAAAGCCGATGGCTCTGACAATGAGCAAATTACAAAAACCCCGCACAGCGAATACTCCGCCGTGTGGACACCCGACGGCAAGCAAATTGCCTACATGAGCGCGCAATCGGGCAGTATGCAAATCTGGACTATGAATCCCGATGGCTCCGGTGCTAAGCAAATTTCCGACATTCCCGATGGCATCAATGGTTTTAAATTTTCGCCCGACGGCAAAAAAATAGTTTATGCCAAAGAAGTGAAAGTGGACAAAACCGTGCAAGACATTTACCCCGATTTAGACAAGGCGAATGCACGCATTATCACCGATTTACGTTATCGTCATTGGGACACTTGGGTGGACACGTATCAGCATTTGTTTGTAGCCGATTTTAACCAAACCGAGCTTACCGGCTCGATTGATTTGCTCGAAGAAGCCGCTTACGATGCTCCTTTGAAACCTTTTGGCGGCATGGAACAAGTGGCTTGGAGTGCCGACAGCAAAACGATTGCTTACACTTCGCGCAAAAAAGTAGGAAGAGAATATGCCATTTCTACCAATTCCGATATTTTTTTATACCATTTGGAAACCAAAGAGCATAAAAACATTAGCCAAGGCATGATGGGCTACGACATTGCACCTGTTTTTTCGCCCGACGGCAAAAAAATAGCATGGGAAAGCATGGAGCGCGATGGTTACGAATCGGACAAAAACCGTTTGTTTGTGATGGATTTGGAAACCGGCGAAAA
Source organism: Paludibacter propionicigenes (assembly GCA_020721325.1). Taxonomy (GTDB): domain Bacteria; phylum Bacteroidota; class Bacteroidia; order Bacteroidales; family JAIFNL01; genus JAIFNL01. The sequence goes on along the minus strand of DYNA01000233.1, from coordinate 2,472 downwards.
GTCCGATTTTACAAGCACTTTCGACCAAAATGCAGCACATTTGGTTTGGACTTCGGACTCCAAAGGTATTTATTTTATTTCCGATTATCATGCTCGTTTTCAAGTATATTTTTTAAATTTAGAAAACAAAGAAATAAAAGCCGTAACCCAAGGCGACCACAATTATTTATCGGTTGTTGAGGCTCAAAATCAATTGATTGGCTCAAAACAATCGGCAAGTATGCCTACCGAAATTTTTGCTATAAACAAAGAAACCGGCGAGGAGAAACAATTGACTTTTGAAAACAAACACCTGCTCGACCAATTAAAATTGGCAAGAGTGGAAGAACGCTGGCTCGAAACCACCGACAAAAAACAAATGCTCACTTGGGTTATTTATCCGCCCGATTTCGATTCTACAAAAAAATATCCGGCATTGCTTTATTGTCAAGGAGGTCCGCAATCGTCTGTAAGTCAGTTTTTTTCGTATCGTTGGAACTTTCAGCAAATGGCTGCCAACGGTTACATAGTGGTAGCCCCTAACAGGCGCGGCGTGCCGAGTTTTGGACAAGCTTGGAACGAACAAATCAGCGGCGACTACGGCGGTCAAAACATGAAAGATTATTTAACTGCCATCGATGCCTTAGCCAAAGAGCCTTACGTGGACGAAAACAATTTGGGCGCAATTGGCGCGAGTTACGGCGGTTTTTCGGTATTTTGGTTAGCCGGAAATCATAATAAACGCTTCAAAGCGTTCATTGCACACGATGGTATTTTCAATTTAGAGGCTCAATACGTTGAAACCGAAGAAGTTTGGTTTGCCAATTGGGACATGGGCGGAGCTTTTTGGGACAAAACCAATAAAACGGCTCAAAATACCTTTGCCAATTCGCCCCATAAATTTGTACAAAATTGGGACGCTCCCATTATGATTATTCAAGGCGGAAAAGATTACCGTATCATGGAATCGCAAGCCATGAGCGCGTTTAATGCGGCGGTTCTCAGACAAGTGCCTGCCAAGTTTTTGTATTTCCCCGAAGAAAATCACTGGGTTCTTCAACCGCAAAATAGCATTTTGTGGCAACGCGAATTTAAAGGCTGGTTAGACAAATGGTTGAAAAATTAATTGATAATGGATATTTTTTTGCATTTTATTTTGTTTTTAATAAAAAAAATCTTACTTTTGAAAAAGTAAAATTTACATAAAATCCATCATTCAAAATCTAACTATTAATATAGTCATCGTATCAATTGTTTGCAAAATGCGTACAAATTAATTTTCAATAAGCGGTTTATAAACAGATTGATACGATGACTTTTTAATGGTTTGGATTTATTTGAATAGTTGTTGTTGTTTTAAAAGAAATGTTTAAAATAGCTTTTTTTTAAAAAAAAAATTATACATTAAAAAATTTAATATGCGGTAAAAACCTATTGACAAGATAATCAACAGATTTTCAGCCATGTAAAAAAAATGAAAAAAAATAAAAGAAAAACTTTTAACTTAAATGAGCTTAATAGCTTGTCCGGTTTTTTATTTATTACTTGAAATACAGTAATTTACATTGAATAAAAGAACAAATCTTTAAATCTTTGTAAATGAACTTTTTAAAAGTTTTAAAATTTTAAATTTTAAAAATAACGAATTATAAAAAGCTGTAAAATTTTTTAAGTAAAGCCAACATGGAAAATGAAGAGTATTTAAAAAAACGCATAGAAGAATTAGAAAAGGCAAATTTAGTTTTGCAAGATGAGTTAGAAAATCTAAAATTAAAACATTCTCTAACGGAAGATATTTATTTCCATTTTTTTAATACATTAAAAGATTTTTTTTGGATTTTAGATGAGACAGGAAACATCATTTTTGTAAACGACTATGTAACAGAGCGTTTGGGTTACAGCCGCGAAGAGCTTTATGAAATGAATGTTTTAGCTGTTCACCCGATTGAAAGAAGAGACGAAGCTGCCAAAATAGTAGGTGAAATGTTGCAAGGCACGGCAGAATTTTGTCCTATCCCCATTTTAAGCAAACAAGGTCATGCCATTGCGGTTGAAACACGAGTCGTTTTGGGAAATTGGAATAACAAACCGGTCATTTTCGGAATTAGTAAAGACATTTCAGCATTAAGGCTTTCGGAAGAAAAATTTTCAAAAGCCTTTCATCTCAATACGCAGTCCACAGCAATTTCGGAATATGAAACCGGCAAATACATAGAAGTAAATGAAGGTTTTTTAGAAACTTTTGGTCTAACCCGCGCCGAAGTAATAGGCAAAACTTCGATAGATATAAATATTTTAAATATTGAAACCCGAAATTTAATAAAAGAAAAATACGAAAAAGACGGGTTTTTGAAAGAACACGAAGTAGAAATAAATTAAATGGGGTATATACTATAAACCACTACATATATGTAAATTATTTAATTTGTTTTTTTATCACAATATGTATGACATTTTCTAAAAATTTACAGCTTGGAATTTAGCTAACTTAAA
>DYNA01000232.1 GCA_020721325.1 Paludibacter propionicigenes | reverse complement strand
TTTTTTTTTTAGGATTGTTATGATTTTTTAGGATATTATTTGTTCTTTTTTGAAAATTATTTATTATTTTTGTTTTATTTTTGCTATTGTAATTTTTAATGAATGTATGACAAATAATAAACCGACATATCATGAATTGGAACTAAGAAATTCTCAGTTGGAAAAGGAAATTGAGAGTAATAAAGCTCTTTTTGAGGGTTTTAAAAATAAATTGAATGAAATAGAATCGCTTGCTAAAATAGGGCATTGGGAATTGGATTTGGTTTCAAATAAATTATCTTGGTCAGATGAGATTTACCGTATTTTTGGTTGTAAACCGCAAGAGTTTGGAGCTACTTATGAGTTATTTTTGAGTTTTATTCCAGTTGAGGATAAGGAATTTGTGAATGCTTCGTATGTTAATCATCTTCATTCAGCAGTTCCTTATGATATTATTCATCGTATTCAACTTTTAAATGGAGCTATTAAGTATGTAAATGAGAAATGTCATTCGGAATTTGATGTCAATGGCAAGCCTTTGCGGTCATTAGGGACAGTTGCCGATATTACGGAAAGAATTTTATTTGCAAAAAACTTGCAAAGTGCCGAGTATAAATCGGAAAGTACTGAAACGCATTTAAAAACGCTTATTAACATGCTACCTGATTTAATTTGGTTGAAAGATGTTAATGGTGTATATTTGAATTGTAATCAACGATTTGAAGATTTTTTTGGAGCAAAGGAGAATGATATTGTTGGCAAAACGGATTTTAATTTTATGGAGTCTGATTTGGCAGAATTTTTTCGTTTGAACGATAAAATAGCTATGCGTGCGGGCAAACCAATGATAAATGAGGAGGAGATTTTGTTTGCTAATGATGGTCATAAGGAATATCTTGAAACGATAAAAACGCCTTTGTATGGAATAAATGAAGAGTTGATAGGTGTTTTAGGAGTAGGAAGGGATATTACGCGAAGGAAAGAGATTGAACACGAGTTAATAGCAGCAAAGGAGCGTGCAGAGGAGAATGAGCTTAAATTTAAAGCGGCATTTTATACCAGCCCGGATTCTATAAATATCAATAAATTAAATGGAGAGTATGTTGAAATAAATGAGGGTTTTACACATTTAACTGGCTTTACTAAGGAAGATGTAATTGGAAAACTGTCGTTAGAAATTAATATTTGGAGTAAGCCTGAAGATAGGGAAAAACTTATTTATGCGTTGAAAAATAAGGGTTACATAGAGAATCTTGAAAGCCTTTTTAGGGCTAAAAACGGTAGTTTGATACCGGCATTGATGTCGGCAAAAATAATTATGCTGAATAATGAACCTCACATTTTGTCTGTAACAAGGGAAATAAGCGAGCGAAAGAAATTTGAACAGGAATTAATCATTGCTAAGGAAAAAGCAGAAGAAAGCGATCGTTTGAAAACGGCATTTTTACAAAATATGTCGCATGAAATACGAACTCCGCTGAATGCAATTTCGGGTTTTTCGGGATTGCTAAGCAAACCTAATTTATCGGAAGAGAAGCGTAACAGTTTTGTTCAAATTATTCAAAGCAGTAGCAATCAATTGGTTTCTGTAGTTACAGATATATTAACGATTTCATCACTTGAAACGAAACAGGAAAAGATAAATATTTCTGTTGTTTGTATTAATAACGTAATAGTTGATTTGCTAACAATTTTTAAGCAACAAGCACTTAGTCAAAATATTTCGCTTTATGCAAAGCAACAATTGAGCGATAAGCAGTCGGAGATTTATAGCGATAAAACAAAAATTATTCAAATAGTAACAAATTTATTAACGAATGCTTTGAAATTTACTCACGAAGGGTTTATAGAATTTGGTTACAATTTAAAAGGCAACGACTTGGAATTTTATGTAAAAGACAGCGGAATAGGTATTAAAACAGAATTTCATGCAAGTATTTTTGAGCGATTTAGACAAGCCAATAAGTCTATCAATAAATTATATGGCGGTACGGGTTTAGGATTAGCAATTTCGAAAGCATTTGTTGAATTATTAGGCGGAAAAATATGGGTTGAGTCTGAACTTGAAAAAGGGTCGATATTTTATTTTACAATACCATACGCTCCGGTAAATGAAAATGAAAAAAATAGTTTGCCAACAAGCCAAAAAGAGAATTTCAAAATCGTTTTAGTAGCTGAAGATGTAGAATATAATTTTCTGTTTATCGAGGAGTTATTGATTTACATGAATTTAAAACTAATTCATGCAAAAGATGGAAAAGAAACAGTAGAAATATTCAAATCGAATTCGCACATAGACTTGATATTAATGGATATAAAAATGCCAATAATGACAGGCCACGAAGCTGCAATAATTATCAAAGAACTTAATCCGAATATTCCTATTGTTGCTCAATCGGCTTATGCTTTGGAACATGAGCGAGCAAAATATGAAGGCATTTTTGACGATTATTTGACAAAACCCATCAATGAAAATGACTTAAAACGGTTGGTAATGAAATATATTGATATAGAAAAAGAATAAAATATTGTTCACATTGTAGTTCTGATTACTATCCTTTTTGCATGAGCATAGCCGAAAATTTGTAGCAAAAGCTTGCAGGGAATTATAAAAAAATATGAAATTTAACAACATACGTAATTTTGTATTTTTATTTTATAGTTTAAACGGTTCTAATTTGAGTTTTTATTTTTATGTAATTGCTATTTAATTAGAACTTTTGGAAAGTTAGCTTTTGTATTATAACACTTTACTAACAATAAAAAAAACTTTGTGTAACAAATAAAAAATGGTCAAAAATCAGTTCAATCTGTTTTTTCTATAGGTTATAAATGCAAAAGAACACGAAAAACTATTTGAAAAATCGAAATATTATTTTAAAATAAAATAATATTAGGAATTTTCATTTATTATTATTAATTTTGTGAAAACTTATATGAATAATTCAATAATTTAAAAAATTCAAAAAAAAGTACTATGAAAAATATTAAAATTTCAATTAAATTGCTGGTATTAGTGCTTATTTTATCGATAATAATCGTTTTTGTAGGTGTAATGGGTATAAGAAGTTTACAAATTGTTAATAGCGAAATGAAAACACTTTACAATGACCGAATTGTACCACTCGAAGAATTAAAAAATATTTCAGATGCGTATGCAGTTTCGATAGTTGATGTAGCCCACAAAGCTCGAAATGGAAATATTTCGTGGAAAAAGGCACTTAGAGAACTCGATAAAGCAGAAAAAAGAATAGAGCTAAACTGGCAAAGCTATCAACAAACAAAAATACAGGGCGAAGAACTTAGGCTTTTGAAAGAAGCCAACAAATTAAAAGAGAATGCCGAGTTGGCTTTTTCTGACCTTATCGAAATTTTGAGCAACGATAAAAATACTCAAAATCAAGCACTTTTAGATAGTTTTGTGCTAAACGAACTTTACCTAACAATAGACCCTTTTACTGAAAAAATTAGCGAATTGAGTGTAATTCAACTCGAAATATCTAAACAAATCAATCAAAATTCTGAAATTATTTACAACGATTCCAAAACCAAAGCCTATTTGCTTATATCTTTTGCTATTTTAGTTGGGTTTTTGATTTCTTATTTTATTATCATGGGCATTAATAAATCTATAGCTCAATTAAACGATGCACTTTTTAAAGTTTCAAATGGCGATTTAATGATTGATTTACAGATAGAAAGCAAAGATGAAATAGGGCAATTGACCTTGAATTTAAAAAACATGGTAGAAAAACTCCGCCATATTGTTAGCGTAATTATTTCGGGGGCAGATAATATTGTAAAAGCCAGCAACGAAAGTAGTTACACTTCTCAGCAAATTTCGCAAGGAGCAAATGAACAGGCTTCATCAGCCGAAGAAGTATCCTCTTCCATAGAACAAATGGTGGCTAACATTCAGCAAAATACGGATAATGCGCGAGAAACGGAGAGAATAGCACTTCAGACTTCGGAAAACATTACTGAAGCCGGAAATGCTAACAATCAAGCGGTTAATTCAATGACCGAAATTGCAAAAAAAATTACAATTATTAGCGAAATAGCAAATCAGACCAATATTTTGTCAATAAATGCAGCCGTAGAAGCTGCTCGTGCAGGACAATATGGAAAAGGATTTGCTGTAGTAGCGGACGAAATACGTAAACTTGCCGACAGAAGTCGAACTGCCGCTGCCGATATTGAAGAACTTTCAAAAAAAGGAATGGCTATTTCCGAAAAATCGGGTAAGGTAATGAACCAAATAATTCCCGAAGTTATTAAAACTTCGCACCTTGTGCAAGAAATTGCGGCTTCGAGCATTGAGCAAAATTCGGGCGCAGACCAGATTAACAATGCCATTCAACAGCTCAATCAAGTTATTCAGCAAAATGCAGCAGCTTCTGAAGAATTGGCGGCAAGCTCTGAAGAACTCTCTTCGCAAGCTATTCAATTAAAAGAAACTGTCAATTATTTTAAAGTTACACACCGAAATTTTAATTTTGCCGAGCCTGTTGCTAAAAACAAAAATACTTTTAAAAACCAAAATCCAATTGATAAAGGCATTAACTTGAAAATGAACGACAAAACGGATTATGATGCGTTTGAAAGTTTTTAAGATAATTCTAAAAGTAAACAATAAGGTTTTATTTTTGTTTTGTTAGAATCGTAGCTAAAGGAATAAGGTTGGTTTTCAAATTCTTACAGGCTTAGTAATCAAAAATAAAACTCGCGCTTTCCTTTATACTTTTATTTTTTTTAAAAGAAAAAGAAAGAGATTTGAGTTTATTTCTGGATTAGTACAAAAAAAATAACGAACTATTGTTTATTACAAACGGTTTATTATTTAACTTTTCCAAAGCTCTAAAACTTTGGAAAAGTTGTAGTTACGCAATAATAAATCTTAAAATTTATCCCGTTTTTAGTATAGTAAGGAATAAAAAAGAAATAACCACCAGTGCAGTGGTTATTGAAACGTTTAGTAACAACATAAATAACAATGTACGAAAAACGCATACAAGAATTTGAACGAGAAGATGCCGTAAAATTTCCCGCAACCGATGTAAATCTTTTTGTTGGCAGTTCGTCAATCCGAAGGTGGCATTCATTACGAAGAGACATGGAACCCAAACCCATATTGCGTAGAGGCTTTGGTGGTTCTGATATGGGAAGCTTATTGTTGCTTTATGATAAATTGATTAAACCCTACACATTTTCAAAATTATTTGTTTACGAAGGCGATAATGATTTATCCGGCAGAAAAGGAAAACCACAGAAAGTTCTGGATTTATTTATTCAAATAGAAGAAAAAGCCCACGAACAATGCCCAAACGCACAAATAAATTTTATTTCAATTAAATGTTCGCCAACAAGAGAGCGGTACTGGGAGAAATTTAAGGTAGCCAATAAACTCTTTGAAGAATATTGCAAAACAAAACCTTATCTGGGTTATATTGATATTGCATCAGCCATGTTCGACAAAAATGGAAATGCAAACATCGAATTATTTAACCAAGAAGACGGTATTCATCCAAGTCAAAAAGGATATGAAGTGATAGCGGAAATTATAAAACCCTATTGCTATCCGTCTGAATTTTAAATCACAAAAAATGTAGAACATTCTTATTTTAATAACTATAAATGCTTCTTTCAATTTCTTTTCTCAATCAACAGCTAATAGTGAGGACAGTGGGTGGTAGTTCTGATAATTAACAGCTCTTTCATGCATAGGAAAATAAAATCTCACGTAAATTGGCTGGTGACGCAAACATCTATACTGCAAACGGTAACTTTGCCAAAGTTTAAAACTTTGGCAAAGTTTTAATT
>DYNA01000231.1 GCA_020721325.1 Paludibacter propionicigenes | reverse complement strand
CAAGCGGTTTCTCATTCAATTCCTTTTTGCCTTGTATAATTGTTGGTCTTGAAACATTTGACAACCGAGATATTATTGAAATACCACCATAGCCAATATTTTCAGCCTCTGCGGATAAAAAGATTCGTCTTTGCCGTTCGTTTAAATGGGGCAATAACTTGTCAATTTTGTTTTTTATCTTTACTTCAGTTTTTTCCATGTCGCAAAAATAAAATATTTTTTCTAATTTGTAAATGTTATTTATTTACGATTACTAAGGCGGTAGGCTTTGGTGGTCTTTTTTTTGTTTTCCACGAATGCACGAATTTTTATTTGTTTTTTATTTCTTTTCTGGAAATTGTTTTTTATATTTGTAGTTGTAATTTTTAAAAGTAAAGGAGTGGTTTTTGTTCCAATAACGGCTACCTAATTTTAATAAAATATTTATTTACAATGTTTTATTAAAACACAAAGTAAGTATAAAAAAGAAATAACCACCAGTGTAGTGGTGGTTATTGGGACGTTATAGCCAACTAATACAAGAATAAGATATGAATAGATACAACATATATTTAAAGACACAATCAAAAACTGAAAATATTCTGGATATTTCAGATGATGACTTGAACAAAATCGTTGAAAGCTATAATATAGGTAAACAGCATTTCTTTATAAATGGACAAAAATATTGGTTGTCTAATCTTTTTGAAATTCAAATATTTTCATTTGAACACGAAGAGATAAAGACAAAGGAACAATTATTAGAAATTGCCAAGATTAAGAATTTATTTAAAAAAAGTATGTTGGATACATATTTACCAAAAGAAGTGTTGGTAAAATTTGGCAAAAATCTTACAAGTGATTTTATTAAAGACGATTATGGTTCTCTATCAGAATTAGACACAATGAAAATTACGGATTTATATGTTTCAACTGAAAGAATTACAGAAATTAGCAAAATAGAAAACCCTGATTTTGATTTTACAAAATTAATTGCAATGCTTAAAGAATTAAATCTTGCATATCAAAATGAAATGACATTAACAATTTCATTTCTAATTCGTGCAATAAAAGACCATGTTCCACCAATTTTTAATGAACCTGATTTTAATAGTGTCGCTAATAGCAGAACTAAAAGTGTTAAAGCTAACTTTCTAAATTTACAACAATCTTTGAAAAATATTGCAGATGCAAATATTCATCAACCAATTCGGAAGAAGGAAAGTTTACCAAATTTAACGCAGGTTAATTTTAAAAACGATTTAGATGTTTTACTGCAAGAAATTGTTCGAATTAGTAAAATATGAAATTTTGATACAAGACCCAGTTTAATACAAAATATTATATATGGAAAATCAAATTATTTACACGGTTGGTCATTCAACGCATCAACTTGATTATTTTTTAGAATTGATAAAGGAATATAAAATAAATTGTATTGTAGATGTAAGAAGCTCACCCGCAAGTTCATATAATCCACAATACAACCAAGAACCATTTAAAAACTATTTAAAAAGCAATGGTGTTATGTATTTGCATTTTCCAGAAGAATTTGGTGCAAGACAGCGAGACCCTGATTTATTAGACGATGAAGGAAAATTAGATTTTGAGAAATTCAGAAAAACGTGGGCATTCAATCATGGACTTGAACGAATTTGGAAAGGTATTGAAAAAGGTTACAATATTGCTATAATGTGCTCTGAAAGCGAGCCATTAGATTGCCATCGTTTCTCAATGGTTTCAGTTGGCTTAAAAAATGACGGGTTTTTGGTTAAACATATTTATAAAGACAAAACTATTAAAAGTCAAGAAGAGCTTGAAGAAGAATTATTAAAGCGATACGAAAAGAAGTTGCCACAGAAAAATTTATTTGAACCAGACATCACAACTGAGCAACAGTTAAAAGCAGCATATAAATTAAAAAATAAAGAAATCGGCTTTATGCCTTTCTCAAACAATAAACAGGAAGATAATCATGATTAAACTATTTACTATCGGTTTTACCGAAAAATCAGCAGAAACATTTTTTACCCTTCTAAAAAAGGGCGGTGTAAAAAAAATATTAGATGTTAGGTTAAATAATGTTTCGCAATTGGCGGGTTTCGCAAAGGGAAGAGATTTGCAATATTTTGCAAAAGAAATTGCAAATATAGATTACGAGCATAATATCGACTTAGCACCAACCAAAGAATTGCTTGCGAAATATCGAGATAAAAAAATTGATTGGGCACAATACGAAAAGGAATATATCGGTATTCTTGAAAAAAGAAACGTTTTGAAAAAGATAGATTTTGAAAAGTTAGACGGTTCCTGCCTTCTTTGTAGTGAACATACACCAGATATGTGCCATAGAAGGCTACTTGCAGAATATTTACAAAAAGTTAATAAGGAAATAAAAATTATTCACCTAATAAAGTGAAAGCTATGAAAATTGTTTGTTTAGCAAATTCATTTAGGACAGGCGGTCGATGTTTGGGTGGCGTAGAATTAGATAAAAATAATAATCCGATTTTCGCTAATAATCGTCCAAAGTGGGTCAGACCTGTTTGTAATACACAAAACGAAGAAGTTCCTAATCATTTAGCCTCTCATATTAGCTTACTTGATATTATAGAATTTCAGGAAATTAATGTAAGTGGACATGGACATCAAACAGAGAATGTAATGTTCAATACATCAAACTCTATACAAGTTGTAGGTTCATTTCCGATTGACAAGCTAAGTAATTTAACAGGTAATAAGCGATTTAGTTTAATATTTAACAATCGTGGTGCTGCCGTAATTGAAACAGAAATACCCAATTTTGATTATTCTTTAAAGCTCATTGAATTGACACAATTTGAAACAAATGAACGTGTTTTTGAAGGTAAACCTTATCCTCAAATAAAATTATCATTTAGATATAACAATGTTCTTTATAATTTTCCAATAACAGACCCTGATTTTTTGCAAAATTATAAACGGGATAAAAACATTTTACAAGGCAAAAATAGAATATTTGTTACTTTTTCACTTGCAGCCCCTCATGAAGGGTGGTCAAGTAAACTTGTAGCAGGTATTATGTTTGAAGAAAACACAAAAACACATAGTTCTTTTGATGATGAAGATGATTTGCTGTTCTAATGGATAGATTTTTAAAAATATTACAAAATGAATTTCCTGAAATATCAATTGAAGATATTTATTCGCCAATCAAACAGACGAATATAGACAGTCTTGACCTTGTATTAATTCGGGTTTTGCTTGAAAAATATTACAATTTTATTATACCTGATATAAAATGGTTTAATTTTTCTTCACTTTCGGAAGTATATCAATTTTATCAAAGTAATTTGCAAGATAAAAACAATGCCGATTTGGAAAGCATTCCCGAATTATCAATAGATGACACAATTGAAATACGAATGCCACAAATGATAAATAAAGCTTTATCAGAAAAATGGTTATTCGAATATTTAGGCGATATTCATTGGCAACTTCTTTCAAAAGGGTTTGATGTGCAATCTTCAATGTTTAAAAATGAGAATGGTCATAGACTTTATGCTACTTTTATCAGAATTTGTATCGAAACATCACCATTAAACTATTTCAATGAAAACGATATAATAAATTTTAAATCAACTGTAAAAGGGTTTGGCAATGACACATATTTAAGTAACGTAATTGCGACCAGTAATAGAAATATAATCAAGAGTAATTTAATGACTGTTTTTTCAATAAGAAAAGACGAAAAAACAAATGATATTTTAAAGAGTGCGCCAAATTCTAAAACTGATACAATTGGTCAATTCATTCATACACCTCTATTTCTAAATGATTACAGGCTGTTAAGAAAAGGATTGATTGATACGCTTTTATCAAACGAGATTGCTTTTGACGTTTCTACGGATATTCTATATACTTGTGAATATCAAATAAATCCATTTTGTGATATAAATGGTGTCGGATTGCTTTATTTTGCAGTTTATCCAATAATTTCAGATAATTGTTTGCTAAAATATAAACCCAATGCAATTGATTTTAATACAGTATTTCGGGACGTTTTTTACTTCTCTAACTGTAACATAAATGATATTATTATATTTGAGTTAAATTCGTTCACTGCAAGCAAAAACGAAATAAAATTAGTTTCGACACTTATTAGGAAAAGTGATAATATAGTGTTGGCTAAAATATTTACAATAAAGAGAAAAGATGAAAAAGAAAGGCTATAACATGTGCTTGAACGCCAGCGGTTTTGGGTAGCTTGCTTCGTTCGCTTCGCTCCCTACGCAAGCTACCCAAAACCGCCGTCGTCAAGTGCGTTTTCGTTATAGCTAAAAAAAATATGGATACAATTTGGATAAAATATGGATATTAGATATATTTGCCGAAAATTATGCGGATAAAATATGGATAAAATATGGATAGTCTAATAAACAACAAATTGAATTTCAGTTTCAAAATAAATCAACAAATTTTGAAACTTATAAGCTTTATTGACACATTTAAAGGTAAATGGAATATTATTGAACAAAAAGAAAACAGATATTTACAAGAACTTAGGAAAACTGCAACAATTGAAAGTATTGGTTCTTCAACAAGAATTGAGGGCGTAAAACTGACAAACAAAGAAATAGAAAAGATTATTAATAACTTAAATATCAACAATCTAAAAACAAGAGATGAACAAGAGGTTGTTGGATATTGGGAAACATTAGATACTATAATTGACAATTTCACAGATATAAAAATATCAGAAAATTATATCAAACAACTTCATAGTATTTTGTTAAAATATAGCGATAAAGACGAGAAACATAAAGGTAGTTACAAACAATTGACAAATAAAGTTGTAGCAACTTATCCAGACGGCGGGCAACGGGTGATATTCAAAACAACAGAACCACATTTAGTTGATAAAGAAATGTCTGAATTAATTGATTGGACAAATTCAAATTTTAAAAATCAAGAAATTCATCCATTGATAATTATTGGAACATTTATTTATGAATTTTTATCAATCCATCCATTTCAAGACGGAAATGGTAGATTGTCAAGACTTTTAACGACTTTATTACTGTTACAACAAGAATATATGTTTGTTCAATATGTTTCATTTGAAAATGTGATTGAAACTAAAAAGAAAGAGTACTATAAAGCTTTAATGGACGGACAGAAAGATAGAAATTCAGAAAAAGAAATAATAGACAATTGGATTATTTATTTTTTGGATTGCATTCAAATTTTAATTCAAAGATTAGAAAGTAAATATCAAATTTACAAAGACACAAAAGCATATTTAAACGAAAGACAAAAACAAATAAAGGAGATAATAATTAAAAATCAGCCGTTAAAAATCAGTGATTTAATGAAATATCTTGAAAATTATTCTAAAAACACGATAAAAAAGGATTTGGAATATTTACGTAATGAAGGTGTCGTTGAAACAATTGGTAGAAATAAAGGGACATTGTACATGATGAAAAAAGAAAAATAGCCATAACATATTGTTGAGCGTACATTGCTTTTTTTTGTGGGCAGATGTGCAAACTTGAAACTTTGTGCAAGAAAGTATCTTTTTCTGTAATACGAACATTTTACTTTCAAAACCCCACAAAAAGAACAACGTAGGGTAGCGTTTTTCGTTGTGCAAAATATTCAATTAAAATCAAATAAAATGTTAGATAAGAATATTTTTTTATTAAAATGTGGGTTGAGTAAAGAAGAATTTGATTTACTTAAAATTGGTTGGGAACGATTAAAAAAAATTTATGCTCAAATTATTACTGTTTAAAGTATAAATTTGAGGTTATATACTGCAAACGGTTTATTATTTAACTTTTCCAAAGTTCTAAAACTTTGGA
>DYNA01000230.1 GCA_020721325.1 Paludibacter propionicigenes | reverse complement strand
TAGTGTAATGATTTGATAATCAATTTATAAAAAAGATTTCCGCAGTTATCAGAATAATAATTTGTTTATAATTCGTGAATTAGTGGTCAACAAATTTTACAAATGAAATAGGAACGCTATATACTCAATGATTTTCGATTTTACCAATTAGGCATTGGATAAAAAAATAATATTTTACCCCAATCCCTTAGCCATAAAAACCTTATTCCCTTATTTTAAAATTCATAAAACATGCTGGAAAAATAAAATTCATTTTTCGCGCAAAATAAACAGACCATTTTAGAGCTTTGGAAAAGTTAAATAATAAACCGTTTGCAGTATAAATGAGTTGCGCAATAAATTGAAAAATAATTAATCTTTAGCAACTTAAAAAAAAAAATGTTCAATTTAAAAATTTTTATTAATTTTGTATTACGAATAGCATACAAAACGTTCAGATACATAAATTCGCAAGTCATTGTATCAATTTGTTAATAAACAGCTTATTGATAATTTATTTTTACGCATTTTGTAAACCTTTGATACAATGACTTTCAGTTTGTTTACAAAAGACTTGCGAATTTTTTAAGTTCATTATTTTTTTTTCAATAAAAAAAAGTGAAATAAAATAGACCGAGTGATTTTGCAAATACCAGCATATCAGGCGTAAGCAAAATTATTCATTGTTCATTATTAATTATTCATTACTAATCCACTACTCACATAAATTTTTTTTTAATGAAGTACTTTCTGCTTATTTTAGTATTTTTAGCAAGTTGTATAGCACAAAACAACCCAAACGAACTGGCTTCGGTTGAAAACATTGAAGATGAAACTTCCAATGAACAAAATATTTTAGTTTATACAAAATACAATTTACCGCTTCCGGTCGATTTTTATCGTTTTATTAAAGATTATGAATCGACCCAAAATATGATAGAAATTTTAAATCCGATTTCTAACATCGATAAATACAATACAAACAAAGCTCAGGGCATCAACTTTGGCGTTTTTGCTTCCGATTTAGCATATTGCATTGTAGCTGAAAATAAACAACTTAGTATAGATTATTTCAACGTTACAAAAGAACTTGCCGACAAACTGCACATAGCTAAAGGTTATAACCTGCAAGTAGTAGAGCGTCTCAACAACAATCTCAACGACAACGACTCCCTTCACGAAATCGCCTCAAAAGCCTATTGGAATGCCTGCAATTTTCTCGAAGCAAACGACGAAGTGAATACTTTACCCCTCATCATTGCCGGAGGTTGGATTGAAAGTATTTACATTGCTTGCCAATCGGTTGATGAAAACAATTTATCAAAAGATTTTTTAATTCGTTTAACCAACGAGCGACAAGCTCTTGAAAATCTAATTCAATACCTTTTAGACGTTATGACCGACAGCAATACCTTTGAAATCAATGCCGATATTCAAGAATTAGGCACAAAATTTAAAGCCATGCGACAGATTTTTAGGCATGTTCCACAAAAAGAAATTCTTTCAAAAGAACAATTTATTCTTTTGAAAAAAGAAATTTCCAAAATTCGTAATTTTTACGTAAATCAATAATACGATTTATTGTTTATTGGTATAATCTTGAAGTTTTACTTCAAAAGTAGTTCCCACGTCGGGCGTGCTATGTACGTAAACATCGCCATCGTAAAGGTCGGTAATCTTCTTTAAAATAGACAATCCCAAACCGCTTCCGTTGATGTTTTTCGTTTTGCTGTTTTTGATGCGTACAAATTCATTGAAAAGTTTTGCCGACTCCTCTTCGGTCATGCCAATTCCCGTGTCGGTTACTTTTATTTTTACCAGCTCGTCTTTTTTTGAAATCCAAACATCTACTTGCCCGCCGTCTTTGTTGTATTTTACAGCGTTAGAAATCAGATTGTTAAAAATCATATTTAGCTCGCACGAGTCGGCTTTAATGTAAATGGGGTCGGTGGTGTGCAAAATAATTTTCACATCTTTTTGAATGGCAAACGGATTGAGCGTATCAATGGAATTGTTTACCACATCAATAATGTTGGTATTTTTAAGCGTTCTTTTCTTTTCGCAAAATTCTATTCGCGTCATGTCGAGCAAGTCCATAATCAGATGCCTCATGCCTTTAACGCGGGTAACGCTTCGTTCCAAAATGTGTTCGTAATCCTCCAAATTGTTGCCGAAACTGCGCTGTTGCATCATTTCCAAATAGCCCAAAAGTGCATTAATCGGGGCTTTCAATTCATGCGAAAGCACCGAAAGAAACTGAAAACGAACTTCTTTTCCGGCTTCGGTCATTTTTTTGGTAACGCGCTGCAAAAAAAGATTTTTGGCTATGGTAGTCATCGAACTTTGAAGCTCTTGAGGCGTAAAAGGTTTGGTTAAAAAGTCGTTTGCACCGTGTCGCGTGGCTTCCACCGCCAAGTCGAGCGAAGCATTGGAGGTTATCATCACCTCTTTTGAACCGATGTTCTTTTTTTTCAAATATTTTAATACTTCAATGCCATCAATGCCTTCCAATGCGCTGTCTAATAAAATAATATCGGGTGTAAATTTGTCTATTTGGGCAATGGCTTCGTGTCCGGTACTTGCTTCGATTACATCAAAGTAATACGGTTCTTGCATAAACGGGAAATCGACATTAAAATTTTTCAATATGTATTTGATTCCCAATCTAATTTCTATATCGGTATCGACTACAAGTACTTTTAATTTTTCCATAAATTTTTTTTTTTATCTATCGGTTTTGTATTTTTTATTTTTTTCCCAAAAAAAAGAAATACAAATCAAAGATTTTTGTGAATTACATTATACTTTAAAATCCGCAAGTCATCGTATCAATCTGTTAATAAACAATTTATCAATGATTAATTTTTATACATTTTGCAAAAGAATTGATACGATGACTTCTTGTTAATTTTTTCATAAATATTTTCAAAAAAATAGAAAATAGTCCGTTAAACTGCTTTTTTTTGATGTTTAACGAACTACAAACTTACATTTTTTTTCAAAATCTAAAAAATGAAATTAAAGTTTTAATAATTTAATAATATCACGGTGAAGCTGGTCGGGTCTGATGCCTTTTTCCAAAAGCATGTCGGCTTTAATCCACTGCTGGTCTTGTTTATCGTCCACGCCAAACTTTAAACCCGTTTCGGCGCCTACTGCGGTGGCTATAATTACCGGCACATCGGGATATTTCTTTTTTATTTTGTATGAAAGAATAAATCCGCTGTCTTCATTTTCCATCATCAAGTCCAAAATAGCCAAATCGGGCTTGAACGTATTTAATAAGTCTTCGGCTTCTTTTTGGCTATCAGCCGTTTTTACTGCAAAGCCAAAGCCTTTTACCGTGTGTGCGAGCTGAAACAAATAATCAGCATCATCATCTACTATCAATATCGTTTTTTGTTCCATATATTTTCTATTGTTCTATTGTTCTATTGTTAAATTGTTATTTTTTTTTAGAAAAGCAATAACAATTTATCGCTTAATTCAATACTATATTGCATTTTTTTGATACTTTGTTTTGATTAAATCCCAACTTTTAAAAGAAGACTCTCCACATTCAATCTTTTCTAAGCGTTTTTTTAACAAAACTTTATGCTCATTCGGAATTATATTTTGGTTTTCTTTCATATCAATAATCTCTACATAATTAAACTCTTGCAACAACTTTATGAAAAAAGCCAATTTCGTTTCTTCCTTTACATTTATCGTTAATTCCATGAATTTGTTATTTTTTTTTATATATTATTATTCATTTTTTTACTTTTTGTAAAAATATTCAAAAAATAAAAATAAATAATCTTTTTGTCAAAGATAAGAAAAAAAGCAAAATTTAATGAAAAAATGTTTTTTAATTCTGAATTCGGAATATTAATTGTTAAATTGTTAAACTGTTAAATTGTTAAATTGTTATTTTTTTTTTTAGAAAAACAATAACAATTTAACATTAAACATTAATCGTTAAACATTAATCACTATTAAAGCAGTACATCGCGTTGTTTGTAGTGCGTGTGCAAATAGTGGTGGCTTTTTTCGCCGAGCGGTTCGCCCAAATATTCTTTGTAAAGCTGAATAATGAACGGGTTTTGGTGCGAGGCACGCAAAGCTGATTTGTCGTCGATGTCGTAAAGCGCTTCGCGGCGTTTTTTGATGGCTTCGGGCGAAGGTACAATCGGCTGACCGCCACCGCTGATGCAACCTTGCGGACACGCCATTACTTCTACAAAATGCGCCTTCGATTTGCCTTCTTTGATGTCTTTCAAAAGGCGTTCGAGTTCTACAAAAGTAGTTACAACGGCTACGTTGAGTTCCAAACCGGCTACATTAAGGCTCATTTCGCGGCGAAGTTTGTTTTGGCGAATGGTTTCTACTTTGTAGTCTTTCATCTCTTCGCCCGTTAGCTTGAAGTAAGCCGTGCGAATGGCTGCTTCCATAACGCCGCCCGATGCTCCGAAAAGTTTTCCGGCTGAGGAGCGCGTGCCGAGCGGGTTGTCGCTCAATTCGGGCTGAATGTTGTGAACATCTATTCCGTACAAACGAATTAATTTTGCCAATTCGCGTGTGGTAAGAACGGCGTCCACATCGCTGATGCCGTTGTGAGTCATTTCTTCGCGTTGGGCTTCAAATTTTTTAGCCGTGCAAGGCATAATGCCTACGGAGTAAATATCTTCGGGGTTCAATCCTACTTTTTCGGCATAGAAGCCTTTGATGAGTGCGCCCATCATTTGTTGAGGCGACTTGCAGGTAGAAAGATTTGGCAACATTTCGGGGTGAAACTGCTCGGCATATTTTACCCAACCCGGACAGCAGGAGGTAAACATTGGCAATACGCCACCGTTTTGTATGCGGTGAATAAGTTCTGCCGATTCTTCCATAATGGTAAGGTCGGCGGTGAAACTGCTGTCGAATACCACATCAAAGCCGATTTTGCGCAAAGCGGCATTCATTACGCCTATTACGTTTGTTCCCGGTGCCAATCCGAATTCTTCTGCCAAAGTAATGGAAATGGAAGGTGCGTGTTGCACGATTACTTTCTTTTTGGGGTCGTTGATGGCAGAGTGAATTTCTTTGAAGTGAGCAAATTCGTCCAAAGCACCTGTGGGGCAAACGGTGATACATTGACCGCAATTGATGCAGCTCGAAACGTTCATTCCTTTGCGGAAAGCGGTTTCAATAATGGTTTGGTTGCCGCGTCCGGCAAAGTCGATAGCAGAAACGCCTTCCACTTCTTCGCACACGCGAACGCATCTGCCGCAAAGGATACATTTGGCGGGGTCGCGCACAATGCTGGCACTCGAAATGTCGAGTTTGTACTCGTTCTTTTTGCCCGAAATTCTACGCTCGGTGATGTTGTGCTGAGCGGCAAGGGTTTGAAGTTCGCAGCGATTGTTGCGTATGCAATACAAACAGTCGTCTGGGTGATTGGAAAGAAGCAATTCCACTATGGTTTTGCGTGCATGAATAACGCGGTCGGAGTGCGTTTTGATTTTCATGCCTTCGGCAGCAGGATAAGAGCAAGCGGTAACCAAATTGCGTGCGCCCTCCAATTCCACTACGCACATGCGACATGCACCCGAAGGGAATAAATCTTTCAAATAACACAGTGTAGGAACCGACATTCCGTTCCTTTTGAGAGCATCAAGTATCGTGTCGCCTGCTTGTGCCTGAATTATTTTGTTGTTTACTTCTATATTCATTTTTTTTTTATTTTAAATTATTATTTGTTAATTATTAATTATTAATTATTAATTATTAATTAATTATGTTTATTTTTGAAATTATTAATTTATATTTCAATATTATCTTAATCAATTAAAATTTAAAAAAAATAATAATTAACAATTAACAATTAACAATTAACAATTAACAATTAACAATT
>DYNA01000229.1 GCA_020721325.1 Paludibacter propionicigenes | reverse complement strand
TGTAGAGACGTTGCATGCAACGTCTCTACCTTCGTCGTAACAACGGTAATCTTTTGCACTGAAACCTGCTTTATTTAATCCAAGAATTATTTTATCAAGCGTTTGAAGAAAATTATTTGACGATGTAAAAACATACGAAAAATTCAAAAGTTTTTCGCTGTGTTGGCGGGTAAAAGGCAAACGTAAAACTCTGCCAAGAATTTGCTCAACATCAACGGCTGACGATTTGTTGGCAAGCGAAGCCAAAATATAAGCAAACGGACAATCCCAACCTTCTTTCAGAGCATTTACTGTAATTATGTAACGAACTTCGCAATCGGGTTGCATTAAATCAATATTTTTTATTTCGTCTTTATCGGCGGTTTTTATTTTTACATGACTTTCGGGAATGCCAAAATCAATTAAATTTTTTTTAATTTTTTCAAATGTAATATTGTCTTTGTCGCTTTTGGGTTGTGCCTGAAATAAAACGATTGGTCTTATAAATTTTCCACCTTTTTCTACTTCTAATTTTGCTTTTTGCTCTAATACTTTTTGTAGATTTATTGCACTGTTTATTACTTCGTTGGTGTCTTTGTGATTGTAAACAATAACAGGTAATTTTACCATGTTGTTTTGTTTCAATTTGATAGCGTCAACGAAACTTATAATATTGCTTTTTTCTCTGGGTGTTGCTGTTAAATCAAAAATGAAACTCGGATTTATAGCATTTAACATTTCAATTCGTAAATCGGCTTCAAAATTATGGCTTTCGTCAATTACAATTACAGGATTTAATTGTGTAATTACCTGCATTAAAGCAGTTTCGTCAATGTCTTGTAATAATTTTTCTTTGTCGGTGTAAGTTTTCGGAAATTCTGCCAAATTTTCATTTTCCTGATATGCTTTTCGGGCTTCTTTGTTTCGTGCCGAAAAAGACTGAACACTTAAAACAAAAATACTTAATTGTTCTTTTACAATAGTTGGGCTAAAACTTGCACCTTGCAATAAATCGTCTTTTAGGTAAACCTTTACACGACTGCTGAAATGACTGTCAATTTTTTGGCGGTAAGGGTGGCTTGTATCATTCAGATTTTTATAGGTTTGTTTTAAAATTGTATCTGATGGCACAAACCAAACTACTACTCGTGGTTTATCAATCGGAAAACTGTCGAAAATTGGTTTTAAAGCATTGCAAGCAATAAAAGTTTTACCGCCTGCTGTTGGCACTTTTACAGTTACACGCGGTACGTTTTTAATGGAATTGTCGTAAGGTTTCAGATATTTGTAATCAATATCGTTCAACGAAACTCCTTTGCTTCCCCAAAAATCGGAAAAAGCAGTTTTTAAATTATTGGATTTTTCTAAAAATTCGATGAATTTTGTGAGGTCGTTGATTACTTCCTGTTGATATTGTTTAAGTTCCATTCTATTTCAATTGTTTTATATTTGGATTATGCAACAACGACTTTAATTGGCTAATTGCAATCTGATTTAGTTTTATCAAACGTTCGCTTTGTGGCAATTGCATTCGTATAAATTCCGCATTCATACTTTCTAAATTTGCTAACACCAAAAGTTGTTCAATGGTTGAATAATCTCTTATATTTCCTTCTTTTTCGGGGTTTTGTGTGCGCCATTGTTTGGCTGTTTTGCCGAAAAGAGCAACATTCAAAACATCGGCTTCGCTTGCATATACAAAGTTTGCTTGTTCTTTGCTTATATTTTCGGGGATTATATGTTCTTTAATAGCATCGGTATGAATACGATAATTTAATTTTGATAACACTCTGTTTAAATTCCATTCCAACGAAAGACGCACATTTTCTTCGTCTTTTAAGCGTTGAAATTCTTTTATTAAGTACAGTTTAAATTCGGGACTGAGCCACGAGCCAAATTCAAAGGCAATATCTTTATGTGCATAAGTGCCGCCATATCTTCCGGCACTTGCTACAATTCCTTTGGCATTCGTTTTTTCTATCCATTTTTTTGCGGATAAATAAAAACTATTTCTTCCGGCTTCGTTTTTAATTCCCTCGAATTCGGGGGAATTAAAAAATGAATTATTCATTTGTTCCCAAACTCCTAAAAATAGTATCGTATCCTTATTTTTAAACCAGTCTTCAATTAATGAACTACCTCCTTCAAATTTTTTCACCATATCGGTTAGCGAAATATAATCGCTTTCATTTTTAGAAATAACTGTTATTTCACTTCCTTGAACATTTATGATGGTACTTTTTTGTTTCATAATTTCTTTATTCTAATGTTACTGAATTCGGTTTTATTAAAATCGTTTTATGTCTCGTGGTATTTTCTTAAAAATTATATTATTGCGCAACATATAATCGTTGTCGAGCAAACAAACATCGGCGTAAATCAGATATTGTCCAGCAAGTTCGGTAACAACATTTAATGTTTCTGAATTTAAAACTGTTAAACGGTCTTTTTCGTAGTAAAAATAATATCCAGTATCGTTGTAAGTATCTAATAAATATTTGGTTTGCTCGGTTTGTTCACGTTGTAAATATTGTTTGGTTTCGGTGAAATAAATATACTCTCGTATTTTTTGTTCCGATATATTTTCGTTTAATACCATTTGCGACGGCGTTTGCGATGACAATTGTAGAGACGTTGCATGCAACGTCTCTACAATTGCATTGTTTGCGTAGTTTGCGTTATCATTTTGATTATAATTGGCGGGAACGAACAACGGTTCGCCCAATACGTAAAAATCAAATTCGCCGCCGGTGCCTTCTACTGCATTTTTGCCTTCACCGTAGCCGTTTATAACTCTTTTAACTCTTTCGGCTGTTATGGTTTCGGCATAATCTTCCATTTCTATTAAAATGAACTTGCGGTTGCCGCCGTCTTGTTTGTTTAAGTTTAAAACAGCATGGGCGGTAGTGCCGCTACCGGCGAAACTGTCGAGAATGAGGGAATTTGGTTCAGCTATTTGTCCAATTAAACCTTGTAATAAATCTACTGGTTTAGGATAATCAAATAATTGTTCTCCAAATATATTGCGTAGTTCTTTAGTCGCAATTGAATTTATACTTGATGAAATACCTGCAAAATCATCTTTTGTATTGGAAGGAAAAATCCATGAAGAAACAGGTTTCATTAAGTTTCTTAATTCAGACAAATGCCTTTTATATTGTGGTGTTCCTTTTCCATTTTTAGGAAAAATTACTTTTTTTTGTTCAATCATTCTTTGCATTCTCTCTCTTTCATAAACCCAAACTCTGTTTGAACTTGCATTGTAAATTTTACCAGTTTCAGGGTCAATAATATCATAATAAAGGTTTGGTCGTTCATCTTTCGTTTTATTGCAGGTTAAATCACCTCTTGTCCATGCTCCTCTATAATCATTATCAGGATTTGAATAATTTTCTAATGGTTTAATTATTCCGTTTAAACATAATTGATTTGATTTTTGATATGCAACAATGTATTCGTGGTCTACAGAAAGAAAATTTTTGGCATCATTTGAACCGCTTCTACGTTTCCAGACAAAAGATGTTAGGTAATTACTATTTCCAAAAATTTCGTCCATCACCAATTTCAAACTTGCTTGTTCATTGTCATCAATAGAAATAAAAATAACACCGTCATCGCTTAAAAGTTTGTGCAACAAAACAAGGCGCGGATACATCATGCAGAGCCATTTGTCGTGTCTTGTTAGGTCTTCGCCTTGTTTGCCTACTACTTGCTTGAGCCATTTTTTAATTTTTGGGTGGTTTACATTATCGTTGTAAACCCAATTTTCGTTACCTGTATTATAAGGTGGGTCAATGTAGATACATTTAATTTTTCCTTCGTATTCGGGTAATAAACTTTTAAGGGCTTCTAAATTATCTCCATGAATTATTTTATTTCCGCTATTTGTCGGATTTTCTTGTTTTCCTAATTCTACCGAAAAACCATATTTATGCTCCAAAATTCTATACGGAACATCTTGATGATGATTTACAACTTTTTCTTTTCCTATCCAATTCAGTGTTGGCATGTTTTTGTTTTAAAAAATTACATTGCAAAATAATTTAGACTTTGGACAAATTTGCACCTTCGATGCAAAAAATTGATAGAATGTAAATTACACAATGAAAATGTTGCACACCTTCGGTGTGCTATATTGTTGCTATTCATTGTTTTCTATCGTTGTTTCATTCCTACGGAATGATTTTGTCCAAAGTCCAAAAATAATAGTTTACAAAATTAATAAAAATAAATCAGATACCACAAAAAAATGAAAAAAATGAGAGAAACAATTAAAAACAAATAGACTAAAAACAATATGAATGACATTTTTTATGTAAAATATTGAAAATCAATTGCCCCGACCTTTAGGTCGGCGATAAATAAAAAGCAATGAATTTCAGGGATTTAGCCCTTTACATTTAGAAAAGTGTCGCACATATTGTAAAACACAAAGCCATTGTAGGTGTTAAGAACAACCGTAAAAGTGTTAAGAACGACCGCAAAAGTGTTAAAAGCGTCTCTCTGGGTGTTAAGAGAGTCTCTCTGGGTTTTAACACTTATTAACAAATACCGCTTTTAAAACGCCGAATCTCTAATAATAGCAACGGGGTCGCTTAGAGCGACCCCGTTGTTATGACCCCGTAAAATGTAGAGACGTTGCATGCAACGTCTCTACCCTACCGCATGCGTTGCCCCTACCCTACCGCTTATGTATTTGTGCATGGGTGCAAACCGGAAAAAAAACAGCCCAAAAGCGGGGAGGCTTTTGGGCTGGGGGGAAGAAATATTAAAAAATTACGTTACAAAAGACTTGTTTGTACTAATTGCTAACGCTTTTTAAAGGGTTTGCTGTTTCATATTTGAGTATTCGTAAGGCTTCGAGACGCAAAACATCTTTATACAATGCTTTGTAGATATTGCAAAAAGGTGATTTGTTTTTGATATTTCCGCTGCGAATTGCTAATTGTGGGCAGCCACCAGCACAGTAATATCTAATTTCGCAAACGGCACAATCCGGTTTGTCATTTACCGAAATGGGTTGTAGTTGTGTTTTGTCGTTTTGAATTACGGATATGATATTGGGTTGCCAAACATTACCGAAAGTTTTATTTTGCCCAATGTCCATTTGGCATTTCGATAAATTGCCTTCGGTATCAATTACTGCATAGTTTTTTCCGATACTACATGTATATTGGTGCGAAACTGCTAAATTAACCGTATCGAGCAATGACGAAAGATAACTGCGGTTTGGAAGGTATTTTTCTATTACTTTGTAAGTTTCGCGCAAATAATGAATGATTTTTTCTTCACTTAGTTGTAAATCGTTGGGTTGGGCTTTGTCGTTTTCGGTGTAAAAACTAAAATTGAACGGATAGTCTTTTTGCAATAAGAACTCTACAAATTGTGGTAAACCTTCCACATTATAATCAGTAATTGTGATAGCTATATCGCTTAAAATATCGGCACTTTTTAGCTTTTCGAGTGTTGGGATAACTTCATTGTAAGTGCCTTTGCCGTTTTTGTATTTGCGATGCACATCTTGTGAGTTGGCTAATCCATCGAAACCAACAGCAACCTTGATTTTGTATTCTTGCAAAATCGGTATTATTTTATCCGTTATGGTTGTGCCATTTGATAAAAGCGTTGAGGAAAGTTTTATATGGTGCTTTTCGGAAAGTATTAATGCTTCTTTTTGCATTTTCAATAAAACTTCAAAATTGAAAACCGCCTCGCCACCCGAATATTTCAATACAACTTCTTCAATATTATTTTCAATGGCTGATTGAAACATAGCACGAATTGACAGCAAACCTATTTCCAAACTCATTTTGTCTTTGCTGTGGTGCAAGTAACAATAAGTGCAATCGAAATTGCACTCATTGCTTAAATGTAACCATGC
>DYNA01000228.1 GCA_020721325.1 Paludibacter propionicigenes | reverse complement strand
CTTTTTCATCGGCATACAAGGTCAATCAATTTGAAACAATAACACCTGAGAATATTGAAGTTTTTTTGCTATAAAATGTTTTTTAATGGTGAATGTTTTAACGGTGAACGGTTAATGATTTTTTTTATCGAAATGTAGAGACGTTGCGTGCAACGTCTCTACGGTTAATTTTCATTTTTTTGTAAAAAAAACAAAAACATTCATCGTTAAAACATTAAACATTGAACATTATTTTGTATTTTTGTAAAAAAAATAAAATGGAATGAACAATACAAACATACTTATTTATCAAACCTCCGACGGAGTAACAAAAATAGAAACACGTTTGGAAGAGGAAACGGTTTGGCTTACGCAATCGCAAATGGCTGAATTATTTCAAAAAAATAGAGTTACAATTACTGAGCATATTGGCAATATTTTCAAAGAAGGCGAATTAAATGAAAATTCAGTATGTCGGAAATTCCTACATACTGCCTCCGATGGAAAAGGATACGAAACAAAATATTACAACCTTGATGTAATTATTTCGGTGGGCTACCGAGTGAAAAGTTTACAAGGCACAAAATTTCGTCAATGGGCTACTCAGCGGCTAAAAGAGTACATTGTAAAAGGTTTTGCAATGAACGATGAGCTATTGAAACAAGCCGCAGTAGGCAATTATTTTGAAGAATTGCTTGCTCGGATACGGGATATTCGTTCGTCGGAAAAGATTTTTTGGCGAAAAGTTTTGGATATTTACTCCACAAGTATCGACTACGACCCAAAATCGGATATTTCGGTAGCGTTTTTTAAAACCGTTCAAAACAAAATGCACTGGGCTGCACACGGACAAACTGCCGCCGAAGTGATTTACAGTCGTGTAAATGCCGAAAAAGAACATTTGGGCTTAACTCATTTCAAAGGCAGTAAACCTACAAAGCAAGAAACCGAAATAGTCAAGAACTATCTGAACGAAGACGAATTGAATATATTAAATCGTTTGGTAACAGCCTATTTAGAATTAGCCGAAATACAGGCAAGTAACCAAATACCTATGTATATGAAAAATTGGGCTGAGAGTTTGGATTATTTTATACGAATGGCGGGCAAAGAGGTCTTGCTAACAGCCGGAACCATCAGCCATCTGCAAGCCATAGAAAAAGCAAACGGCGAATACGAGAAATTCAACACGTTGCATAAAAACGATTTGAGCCAAATTGAAAAACATTTTATCGGACATTTAGAAGACGAAACAAAAAAAATGCTCGCCATTAAAAAGAAAAAATGAGTTTGAACGATTAATGTTTAACGGTTAATGAAAAATAGCACCCACACCGTAGAGACAACGCATGCGTTGTCTCTACATGCGTTGTCTCTACATGCGTTGTCTCTACATGCGTTGTCTCTACGATATACCGTTAATCGTTAAACATTAAACATTTACCATTAATCTACAGCTATTTGGACATTTATTTTGTCGATATATTTAGTGCTTGAAAGAAAACTCATAAATAACTTTATTTCAATTTAATACATCAATATTTTGATTTGAATGTTAAAAAAAAACTCTGTGAAACTCTGTGCCTTCTCTGTGAAACTCTGTGTTATAATTTTTTCATTACACAGAGAACCACAGAGAAGGCACAGAGAGCCACAGAGTAATTCAGTAAGCAAAACAAGCATAAATAATTAATTTATTGATAATTGCACGTTTTCTTTCTAACACTATTTAATGTTTTTTCAAAAATATATTTTTATTTTGGAAAAAATTGTACACTACACAAAATATTTCAATAATAAAAACACAAATATAAAAAACATTTTCAAATAAAAAAATCAAAAAAAAATCCGTGAAAATCCGTTCAATCCGTGTTCCCATTAAAAAAATCTTTGCGTCTTTGCGTGAAAACAATGCTAAATTTTATTTGTAAAAAATACAAAAAAAACTTATTCCTTTTAACAAAACACAATACGAAAATATTTTTTATAACCCATTCATTAAGCCTTGTAATAATTTAACAATTAACAAGCATTTGAATACAAATAAATTACTATGCACGCACTCTATTTTTTTTCAAAAAAACATGATTTTTCTTTTTCATAAAGTTAATAATTACTATCTTGTAAAAATTTTAAACCATCAATTACAAAGCATATTACTATGATTTCGAGCGTACTATTTATTGTATTTTTTGCCATGGCAATAACTTTTTTTGTAAAAAGAATTTTATACATAAAAAGAAATATTTTATTAGGAAAAAAAGAAACCATCAACAACCAACCCGCCGAGCGTTGGAAAATGATGTTTCGCGTAGCCATTGGTCAATCGAAAATGGTCAAGCGACCTTTGGCGGGCATTTTGCACATTTTTATTTATGTAGGCTTTTTGCTGGTAAACATCGAAATGCTCGAAATAATTCTCGACGGTGTGTTTAATTCCCACCGATTGTTTTCATTTATGGGTGGTTTTTACAGTTTTTTAATCAATTCGTTTGAATTTTTTGCCTTATCGGTCATAATTGCCTGTTTTGTGTTTTTATTACGGCGCAATGTAGTCAAACTTCCCCGTTTTCATTCTGCCGAAATGACCAAAGGACCCAAAAGCGATGCCAATGCCATTCTTCTAACCGAAATAGCCTTAATGACAGCTTTTTTGAGCATGAATGCCGCCGATTCGCTTTTGCAAGAAATCGGTTCGGCACATTACGCACAAACCGGAACTTTCATTATCAGCAGTTTATTAAAACCATTGTTTGCAGGTTTTTCCGAAAGTACATTAATTTTTATCGAACGCGGCGCGTGGTGGTTTCACATCATTGGCGTACTTATTTTTATGAATTATGTTACATATTCAAAACATTTGCACATCTTTTTGGCGTTTCCCAATGTTTATTTTTCCAAGCTCAAGGCAAAAGGATACTTGCCAAATATGGAATCGGTACGCAAAGAAGTAGAATTAATGCTTTCGCCCAACCCCTACTCCAATTCCTCTTCAGAAAACGAAGAACCCGTAAAATTTGGAGCCAGCGATATATCCGATTTTTCGTGGAAAACCCTTTTAGATGCCTACACATGCACCGAGTGCGGACGCTGTACATCGGTTTGTCCGGCAAACATTACCGGCAAAAAGCTTTCGCCCCGCAAATTGTTTATGGACATTAGAGACCGTAGCGAATCAATTGGAAATGCTATGGATTTGCAAAAAGCAAATTTTCAACCCGACGATAAAAACCTGCTCAACCTTATCACTCCCGAAGAAGTTTGGGCTTGTACCACTTGCAATGCTTGCGCAGAAGTTTGTCCAGTAAACATCAATCACACCGAAGTTATTTTTTCTTTGCGAAGATTTTTGGTAATGGAACAATCCAGCGCGCCGGCGGCTTTAAATATGTGTTTCAAAAACATCGAAAACAACGGCGCACCTTGGCAGTTTTCGCCCGAAGACCGTTTGCTTTGGACTGAAGAATGATTTTTTTTATACTAAAGTGAATTGGGTTTTTAGAAATTGGTTATTGGGAATTGGGTAAATGTATTAATTTTTAACCAAATACCTAATTCCCAATTCCCATAACCTAATTCCCAATATCGAAAAATTTTTAAACTAAAAAAATGATAGAACTTTTCAACAATCACATTTGGGAAACGCACGGAATACACGCCGGCACGGAAAATGACCACGTAAAACACGGCGTAGATGAATTGGAAGCCATAACCGAAAAAGCAATTCAAATGGGGCATCCAAACATTAGCTTTATCATACATTCGCCGCGTTTGACCCATTTTAGATACGATACCGAACGAAATACCGATATAAAATTTATACGCGGCAATTTGGCGTATTTGAATTATCCAAAGAAAATAAAGCAATTGCGCCAAACTTACGGCGATAAAATTAATATAAAATACGGTATAGAACTGGAATGGATGGGCAACGATTTGGGTTTACAATGGAACAAATCGCAATTATTTCAAGCTCAAGATGTTGATTTCGTAATTGGTTCGGTTCACTTTGGCAGAGAAGGCATTCCTTACGATGGTTCGAAGGAAGAAGCTCAAAAATTGCTTCAACTTAGAGGCAGTTTAGAAGCTTATTGGTTGGGATATTTAGATGAAGTGATTGAAATGATTGAATGCGCCGACGATATGTTTCAAGTCGTTGGGCATTTGGATTTACCAAAGCTCAATGTTCCCGTTCCGGTAGATATTTTGCAATTTGAAAGCTATCATTCGCCGCTTGCCGATAAAATGCGCTGGCTTTTGGAGTTGATAAGCATTCGGCATTTGGCTTTAGATGTCAATTTAGCCGGAATTAAAAAAGGTTGTGGCATCTATCCGGCTGAAAATATTTTGCGTAGAGCCAAAGAATTAGGCATTTCAATAGCCATTGGCACGGATACACACCACATTAATCATTATGCCGACAATTTTGAAACCGGCATACAATACCTTTGGAATTGCGGTTACAAACAATATGTGAGTTTTTCAAAATTGATACCCGAAGCTCGAACCATTTTTAGCAATCATGCTTTAAAATTAAAATACAATTTGCTCAATTCGGCTATTCGCTTGTTAAATAGGCGAATGCCCTTAGAAAAACAACGCGCTTTGCCCGAATTTGCTTTTGGCGATGCGTTTTACGAATTTTTGGAAGTTTATCCAAATTCTACACGTTTAGGAGCTTTCAAAGCCATTCGCTTGCGCAAAGAAAACAAATCCATTACATTGAGCCAACAAATTTTGCACACCGAAACCTTACTAATGGCAGGTTTGTATTCAAAACATTTAGACAAACCGGGTGTTTTGTCAATGCTTTTCAACACGTTGGCTTCGGAAAGCATCAATATAGAAACCGCTTTTTTACAATCAAAAAACGATGGCACGGCAACTGCTTTTTTAACCCTTTCCGACCCCGAAAACAGAGTTGATGAGGCGATTGAATTTATTAAAGGAACAAAAAACGATTTATTTTTAGAAATTCATTATCACCAAAAGCAAAATGTAGAAAATGAATTTCGGCAAGGCGATTATTTATTGGCCGTTGATGGAGTGGAATTAAAATTGGCACTTTCGCCAAAAATGATTTTAACCAAACACAAAAACGAACCCGGTGTTTTGTTGATTTTGCTTTCGGCTTTGGCTTCTATCAATGTCAATATCATTGATTTGCAATTGGCTCACAAAAATAAAATTGCTTATGCGGCTTTAGCCGTTGAAGGGAATAATTTTGAAATACAAGCAGTTCTAAATCAATTGGGTGCGCACTATTACGAAGCCACTTTTGTTGATTTGTTGATAAACTAAATTTTAAAAATGACTTTTTCAAAAAAAAAAAAAGAGAACCAAATTTTATTGCCACTTCTTTTAGGTTAAACTTTGGACAAATTTGCACCTTCGGTGCAAAATATGGATAGAATGTAAATTGCACAATGAAAATGTTGCACACTGGTCTGTTTATTTTGCACGAAAAATGAATTTAACTTTTCCCGCTTGTTTTATGAATTTTAAAATAAACAAACAAAAATCCTAAAAAATCATAACAATCCTAAAAAATCAGTGTTCCATTACAAAATACGAGAAAAAATCCGTGTAAATCCGTTCAATCCGTGTTATCCGTGTTCCTATTTTACACCTTACCGGAAAAAAAATCCCAAAAACCTATCCAACATTCAAAAATAATTCATACATTTGCAAAAACAATTTAAAAACTCTAAAATATAGAATAAACAAAAATTAAAATAAAATAGCGTAAACTTTGTTTTCTCATTACAGAAATCGCCAATTTCATTAAAAAGTAGAAAACAAGTTACAATAATATTATACCTATATATAAGGTGTAGTGTGTTCATGCTATATAGTGTTAGCAAGAAAACAAGTAACAATCTAATAAATAGCTATTTATCATA
>DYNA01000227.1 GCA_020721325.1 Paludibacter propionicigenes | reverse complement strand
GACCAAAAACAAAGTAAGATGTAAATGTTATTTATTTACGATTACTTAGTTCTTTTTTTAAAAAATAGCCATTATTTTGCCGCATTAAATAAATAATCTTTTAATTTAACTTTTTTTATACTGTTTTCTAAATAATTTGCATAATTTTGCTATTTTTAGAAATTGAGGTGGTATGCCTTTTAAATAGTGTACTGAAAATATAGAACAGTCAATAATTTTATATTTAATTGATTTACAACGATTTAAAAAAATAAGTACAGTATTTTTTTTGAAATACTTAATTTTATTGGTTTGTAAAACTTTTAGTTAAATAAAATAGTGATTACTTTTTTTTCAAAATAACTAAATACGGATATTTTTAAGTTTTTATATTATATTTTAATAATAGAGCCATTTAATAAAGTAACAATAAGTTATTATAATTTTTCAAAAAAATAAGTTATTTTGCTCTTTTTTTTTTAGAATTTTAGTTACTATTAATTTATGCTGTCAATAAATTATTGTTCATTTTTGAGTTGGTTTTATTTTGCAAAAATAAAAAAATCTTTGGATTGAAAATACGAACAAAATATAAAATTTTTTTTTCCGGCATTTTAATATGGAAAATATCAATAATTGTATTGTTTTCGTCGTGTGTAGCCACAAAATACACCAACGAAAATGATGTATGGCTTTATAAACAAAATATCCACATTGACCAACCCGATATTGAAAAAAAGAAGGTAAAAAAGTATTTCCGACAAAAAACCAATAAACTTCTTTTGGGTGTTCCGGTTTCGGTTTACTTTTACAATTTGGTAGATGCAAAAAAGGAAGCTTTGCGCGATAAAAAGCGAAATTTGAAAGAATTTGAGCGAAATAGACGTAGAGAAGCTAAAAACAAAAGCCCCAAAAGTAGATTTTATTTTACGCGCTGGTTGCTCAAAATTGGCGAACCTTTGGTGCTTTTTGATAGCGAATTAAATAACCAGACAAAAAAAAATATTGTCGATTATTTGCGCAACAAAGGCTATTATTATGCGCAAGTTACTGATTCTTTTGAAATTATAGACCACAAAATGTGGCTAACTTATTTTGTAAAAGCTGGAGAACCTTACGAAATTGATACCATTAAATATAATATCAGCAACAACGATTTGAGTAGAATAATTCAACAAGACTCTGCAAATAGCTTGATTAAATCGGGCATGTTGTTCGATTCGGATTTGCTCAAATTGGAACGCTTTAGAATTACAAAACTTTTAAAATCAAATAGTTACTTCGATTTTTCAAAAGAATACATTCTATTTTATGCCGATACGAATTTTATTTATAAAACGGTCAATTTGACCATTACCATTTTAAATCCTAATTCGAGTCAAAAAATAGCTTCGTTTCATAAACAATCCAGAATAAACGATGTGCATGTTTATTTGGGCTACGACCCGCGGCTGGAACTTACTCAAAATGAGTACTTAAAGTCTTTTGAAACACTCAAATTTGACAATTACATCTTTCATTATCAAGGCAAATCGGTACTCGACCCCAATGTAATTCTTCGTGGACTTTACATCAAAGGCGATAGTCTTTATAAAATAGATGACGTAGAAAAAACCTATTTGTATTTGAATAACTTGCACACTTTCAAGCTAATAACTATTGGATTTAAAAACACAACGCAAGGTAAATTTATACCCGATACACCCGAAACTTTTGGCAAATTGGATTGCATCATTACGCTTTCGCCTGCCATAAAACAGTCCTATACCGTTGAAGGTGAAGCCAATATATCGTCTTATGGCGATTACGGAGCAGCCGCAACTCTGGGGTATAAAAATCTAAATCTCTGGCGTAGAGCTATTTCGCTCGATATGAACGCAAAAGCTGCTCGCGAAATCATTTACATCAATCAAAACGAACAAAGAGATATTTTTAAAGTAAACAGCTTAGGCGGAAATATAAATCTGGTTTTGCCAAAATTTTTATCCCCGCGATTTCTTTCGCCTACAAAATTAGCTATGTTTGATAATAAATTTAAACCCAAAACCAGTCTTCAAATCAATGCCGATTACCAAGAACGATACGATTATACCAATTTAATTTCTACTTTTACTTATGGTTATGTTTGGAAAACCAATGATTTTACAACACATTCCATTTCCCTTGCCGAATTTTCTACAACTAAAGTTTTCGACATTCGCGAAGAATACATTGATTTTGTTTTTAAAAACGATATTTGGTCTTCCTTTTTCGATAACATGCTTTTGAGTTTCAGATACCAGTATCTATTTAATAATCACGACATTTCAACTTACGACAATGCCCATTTTTTGCGTTTGGGAATAGAAGTTTCGGGAAACATGCTTTCGGCATTGAATGCTTCGCTTGGCTCTACCGATGTTATGATTCCTTATTCAAACAGATATGCCAAAAGTGTGTTCGGATTGCCTTATTTTCAGTTTGTTAAAGCCGATTTTGAATATAGAAAATATATCATTTTGCAAAATGCACAGCAATTTGTTTTTCGTTCATTTTTGGGAGTTGGGTTTCCTTACGGAAATATTGGTTTTATGCCCATTCAAAAACAATACTACGCCGGCGGTGCAAACAGCATTAGAGCTTGGTCGCCGAAGCGGCTCGGACCGGGTTCGCTCAATGCGGAAGAAGTTTTAAGCAGCCAAACTTCGGTAGAATACAACAATTTGTTTCAAAATGCCGACATGAAATTAGAAATTAATTTTGAAAATCGCTTTAAAATTGTCGGCAAAATTGATGGCGCATTATTTATCGATGCCGGAAATATTTGGTCGCTTTCCAACACTCGTTTTAAAGACCAAGCCAATTTTTCCTTTCTTCGGTTTTACAAAGAAATAGCTTTAGGTACAGGTCTGGGCATTCGATTAAATTACGATTTTTTTGTTGTACGTATGGATTTGGGTATTAAAATGTTAGACCCCGTTTTATACGGCAGCAACTGGGCTTGGAAAAAATCAAATAACGACAGAAGCAATTTTAATTTTAATTTTAGCATCGGTTACCCTTTTTAATTATAAATTTTAATTATAAATTTTTTAATTTTGAAATAATATTTTTTATATCTAAAATCCGTAAGGCTTCGTAACTATTTGTTAATAAACAGCTTATTTTTAATTAAATTAAAAAGCATTTTGCAATAAAAATTGGTACAATGATTTTGAATAAATTTTAAAAAAAATAAACGGATTTAAGGTTTTAAATTTTTTTTTTCTATTTTTAACATACGAATCATTTAACAATGCAACAATTAATTCAATCAAAATATTTAGATTATGAAAAAAAAATTATTAACAATGACTTTGGTTTTGATTTTTTTACAAAACGCTTGGTCGCAAACAGTCGAATTAAGCCACGATGAGCTTACAAAAATAACTGATTTTCAATACATCTATCCGTTTACCGAAAAACTTTCAAAAGTAATGAAAGACGGAAAATGGGGATATATTAACTATGGCGGTGAAGTAAAAATACCTTTAAAATACGACGATGCCGCTTCTTTTATTGACAATGTAGCCCGCGTTCGTTTGGGAGCTAAATTTTCGGCTATCAATGCCGAAGGCAAACAAATAATGCCTTGGTTTGATTACGTTTATCCTTTTTACAACGAATTGGCAAAGGTTAGAAATAGAAATCAAGTAGCTTTTGTAAATAAAAATGGGAAAATCCTTTCCGATTGGTTCGATGCCGCTTATGTTTATTATTATGGTTTACAAAAAGTTAGAAAAGGTTATAAATGGGCTTTCATCGATAAAAATGCAAAAATTGTTACCCAATGGTATTTTAATCAAGACAGTTTGCACAAAAGTATTTTGGTAAAAACTTCGCAAAACAAAGATAAAGTTAAAACTGTTGCTATTTACAACGAAAAAAATGAACGAATCTCCGATATTTTTCCTGCCGTTTTTTGGACACAAAATTTTGCCAATCCTTCGCTTTTCGACTCGCTTCGTTACGATAAAGAATTGGCTTTGACCCATCGCGAACTTTTTACCGAAAATATTTCTATGATACGCAGCAAAGATGGCAAATTTGGCTTTATTAACGATGGAGGCGAATTAATAACAAATTGGTATTTGCGTGCCGAAAATTTTTATGAAGGCGTAGCAACTGTTATGAACGAAGATGGAAAAATGGCTTATTTAGGCGCAAATGGCAAACAAATAACGTCTTGGCTCGACGAAGTAATGCCTTTTTACAACCGATTGGCATTGGTCAAAAATGCTGATAAATATTCGTTTATAGACAAAACCGGAGAATTTGTAACTGATTGGTTCGATTATGCAAGCCCCTTTTCCGATGGATTGGCAAAGGTCGGAAAAGATAGAAAATGGGGATACATAGACAGCGACGGCAAACTGGTAATCGGACTTAAATTTGACGACGCCACTTCTTTTTCTTATGGCTTTGCTCAAGTAGAATCGGAGGGACGTGTGTTGATGATAAATAAAAAAGGGCAAGTTTTGCACGATGCTTTCGATTTTGCCTTTCGATTTACCGATTCCATTGCACCAATAAAATACAAAAATAAATACGCTTACATCAATCAAAAAGGCAAAATTATAACCGATTGGTTCGATAAAGCCTCCGAGTTTTCATTTGGAATGGCGCGAGTAGAAAAGGATAAAAAAGTCGCAATTATCAACAATAAAGGCAATTTCATTTCGCCTTGGTACGAAACAGCTTTTTTTGTTTATCCACAACTCATCTTAGGCGATACTTTGCCTCATGGCAAAATAGGCAGATATATTTATTTTGATATGTCCATTTATGACCGTCATTTTAGAAAATATTCCGGTAGTTTCGATTACGATGACTCCCCACAAATGGCTTGGAATTACACCGATAGAGAAGTTACTCAAAGCTGGAATGATGGTTTTTTCAAAGAAAGCGTTCACACGGTTTACAAACAGCCCGAAAAAAAACACTCCTCCGAAGCTTATGAAGGTGTGGCTCTTGCCGATTTTAACGAAAAACTTTTAACACCTTGGTACAAAGAAATTTATAAATCAGAAGACAGTCTAATCTTGGCACAAATTGAGGAAAAATTTATGCTTCTTAATATTTATGGCGATACCATTAGCCGAGAATATGATGGTATATTTTATCACAAACCCAATCAATTAATGGTTCGCTTAGGCGAAAAATATGCTTTTATGAATTTCAGCGACAGCATCATATCCGATTGGTACGATGACATTTCCGATTTTAAAGATGGATTTGCTGTGGTTAAAATTGAAGAAAAATTTGCTTTAATGACAGAAGATTTCAAAGTCATTTCGCAAAATTACGATTACATTGATAATGAATTTACTTACGGAATGCGAAGAGTTAAAAATGGCGAACTTTGGGGCGCAATTAATAACATAGGCTACGAAGCAGCAGAAGTAAAATACGAACAAGCCGATTTTATTAATAATTTGGTTCGAGTTAAATTAACCGGAGCAAATTATTTTTTTGATTCTAATGGGAATTTAATTAAACAGGAATAATTTTGATTTACCAATTTTATTATTATAAAAAATTTTAAACTAAATATTTAATAAAATAAAAATGGTGTAAATTTTGTTCAAATTGAAAAATTAGTTATTACTTATTTTCAATTTTATAAAAAAAAACAAAATTATTCATTAACAATAGACTTGTTGCAAATTGAAAACCAATATTTTACCACAAAAAAAACAAAGAAGAATACAAAAAACACCAAGAATTTACCCTCTTTGTGCCTTTGTGAACTTCTTTGTGTTCTTTGCGTCTTGGCTTATTTGCGTAATAAACAAAAGCGATTTCAAATATTAAATTTATCGTAAAAAATTAAGCATTTCTCTTTTTAATCTCTTCAATTTCGGTTTGAGTTAAACCCGTTTCTTCCATAATTTCTTCAACAGAATCGCCTAATTTTACCATTTT
>DYNA01000226.1 GCA_020721325.1 Paludibacter propionicigenes | reverse complement strand
CTAATTTCCTTATTGTTATAGTTTTATTTTATCATACTTTTTGAATCACCACCTATTTTTTTATTGATTTGAAAAATAAGTATTTAGCTTTAAAAAAAATTTAAAAATGACTTTGAATAAAAGATTTTTTCATTCATTGAAAAATTAAATACTTTTGGATTTTCAAATAAAAAAAAGAACGATTTTCAGTATAATTATGATTTCACAAATTTAGATATATTCAGATATATTTCTATGATTTTTGTCATAATAAATTCAAATTTCTAAATATTTCAATATTTTACATATATTTTAAATTTATTTATCTAAAAAAATGTTAATTTGAATGGTTTTTTGCATTCATTCGCCGTATTTATTTTTATGAAATAAGCCAAAAAAAGAATAATTTCATATTCTTTTCTCTCAAATTTGCTTAAAAACGAACGAAAACTTTTTTCTATTTTAATTTAAAAATAAAATTTACTTTTATTGCACAAAAATAATTATTAGTTTTGAAACCTGATTTTTAAAAGGAATGAACAATAAATATTTTGCATGAAATAGTTCTATATTTATTTGATTATTTGTTATTTACATAAAAATAAAGCATCATTTATTGTTGTCAATGTTTAAGTGTCGAAAGTTTGTTCAATTCTGTTTAATACTTAAAAATCAGGTGTTTACCTTTAATAAAAGAGAAGTCATTAAATCTTTGTAAATCAATTATTTTCAAATTGAAAAAGCAAACAAATAGCCGTTTTAAAAAAAGTTTTCCTTGCGGAAAAAATTTAAACCAACCAATTTTGCAAAGCAAATTTTTGGGAAAAAGTTATAAAAAAATATCATTTTGAATTATTTAAAGATATATGTCTGTTTTAGATACCATACAAAAACCCATTGAAAATGAGATGCGTAGGTTTAGTCCTTTTTTTAAGGAAACCATGCGCAGCAAAGTTCCGTTGCTCAGTGTAATAACCAATTATATTATTCGTGGCAAGGGCAAACAAATGCGCCCAATGTTTGTTTTTTTGTCGGCAAAATTATGTGGACAAATCAACCCTTCCACTTACAACGCCGCTGCAATGATAGAAATGTTGCACACCGCCACGCTCATTCACGACGACGTGGTGGACAATTCCGACCAAAGGCGCGGAATTTTTTCGATAAAAGCGCTCTGGCGTTCAAAGATAGCGGTTTTGGTGGGCGATTATTTATTGGCAAAGGGAATGATTTTAGCTGTTGAAAATGAGGAATATGCACTTTTAAAAATTATTTCAAACGCTGTGCGCGAAATGAGTGAAGGGGAACTTTTGCAGATTGAGAAAGCGCGTAGATTGGACATTGACGAAGCCATTTATTTTGAAGTCATTCGCAAAAAAACGGCGGTTTTAATTGCTTCATGTACCGAAATTGGCTCAAAATCGGTGGGTGCTGCCAATGAATTGGTCGAAAGAATGCGACTTTTTGGCGAATACATTGGTATAGCTTTTCAAATTAGAGACGATATTTTTGATTATCAAAAAACAAATTTGATTGGCAAACCTACCGGAAACGATATTCAGGAGAAAAAAATGACTCTGCCTTTGATTTACGCCCTTAATCAAGCCAATATTTTGGAAAAAAGAGAAATTTTGAAACTTTTGAACAATAATAAAAAAGATTCGGCAAAAATTGAGCGAATTGTGCGATTTGTGGTTGATAAAGGCGGTTTGGATTATGCCCAAAAAATTATGCTACAATATCACGATAAAGCCATTGAATTGCTTGCTTTTTTTCAGCAAACTCCCGAAAAAATTGCATTACTCGATTTGGTTGATTATACCGTTAAACGTAAAAAATAAGGCATTTTTTTCATGCAATTGATTTTACTATAAAAAAATATTAATTCTTAATTTATACTTCATAATTTTTATAACTATTTTTCGGACAGATGAGGCGATTTTTTACATATTTGTTTATTTTGAGTGTTCTAATTTTAGGAGCGTTAATTATTTTTTTATTTTTTACGCCCACCGAAAAATACATAAAACGTTATCCCACAGCAAAATGGGAAATGCGAGCGGTGTGGATTTCAACTTTTATGAACATCGATTGGCCCGAAAATACAAAAATTTCGCAACAGCAACAAAAAGAAGACCTCATTCAGCAGTTAGACATTCATAGAGCTAACAATCTGAATACCATTATTTTCCAAGTTCGTCCTTCGGCAGATGCTTTTTACCCTTCGCCTTACGAACCTTGGTCGCTTTGGCTCACCGGAAAACAAGGAAAAGCTCCCGAACCACTCTACGACCCTTTGCAATTTGCTTTAGATGAGGTACATAAGAGAAATATGGAATTTCATGCTTGGTTCAATCCCTACCGTGCCTTGCACGATACCGCGCTCATGCAAAATTTGGACAGCAATCACATCATTTTAAAGAAACCCCAGTGGTTTGTGGCTTACGGACGCGGGTTGTATTTTAACCCCGGCATTCCCGAAGTGCAACAATACATCATCAAAATTATTCTCGATGTGGTGCGCCGTTACGACATTGATGCCGTTCACCTCGACGATTATTTTTATCCTTACAAAATTCCACTTTTGAACTTTGAAGATACCGAAACATTTAAAAAATACGGAAAATCGTTTTCCGAAAAAGAAATTGACAATTGGAGACGCGAAAACATCAATTTTTTTGTGAAAACACTTTCCGACAGCATAAAAAAAGTAAAACCTTACGTAAAATTCGGAATTTCGCCCTTTGGAGTTTGGCGCAACAACGACGTGGACGCGCAAGGCACGCACACACAAGCCGGACAGCCCAGTTTTGATGCCACTTATGCCGATACCCGAAAATGGGTCAAAGAAGCTTGGGTAGATTACATTACGCCCCAAATTTATTGGCATATTGGGCATGAACGCGCAGATTTTGAGGAGGTTACAAATTGGTGGAAAAAAAATTCGTTTCAACGACATTTGTACATAGGGCATGGAATTTATAAGACTGACAAAAACTCACAAGACAAAGCTTGGCGAAGTTTAAATCAAATTGTTAAACAAGTTCAAATGACCCGAAATACTGAGCAAATACACGGAAATATGTTTTTTAGTTCGTCTTTTTTCAAAAAAAATAAAAAAAGTATAGACCCCGTTTTTCAGCAAAAACTTTACAAATATCCGGCACTTGTGCCACGAATGAAATGGATAGATTCCCTTGCTCCCGAAAAACCCATACATTTTGAAAGCTCCATTTTACAAGACGGAATAGTACTTACTTGGCAAAATGTAAAACCCAAAATTAAGCTCAACGAACCCCATAAATACATCGTTTATCGTTTCAGAGGCAGCCAAGCCGGAGCTTTGAACAACAGCAATATTTACGGCATTACCCGAAAAAATAAACTGTTTATTCTTCAGGAAAAATCAATTTTTAATTTCCTTTACAAAGAATACACTTTTGTAGTAACCGCCATTGACCGACAAAACAACGAAAGTGCAATGAGTCAGCCGATTATTCTCAAAATGAAGGAATAAGTACTTGGTCATTTTATTTTTCAATTCATCATGTCAATCTGTTCATAAACAGTTTGTTGGTAATTAATTTATCTTTTTTTGTAAAAAAAATTTAAACAATGACTTTTCGTTGGTTAAAAGTAAAGGTTAAAAATAAATTTGTGTAATTTTTGTGAAAATTTAAAAATTACACCATCGAAATTGTTAAATTTTCTTTAAACCGATATTTTCATTTCGTATATTCAATAGTTCGTATTAATTTCGCACAAAAATTAAGAATTGAAACTTACTTTTTTTGTTTTTCTATAAAAAAAGTTAAAAAAAGGGAATAAATTTTCAATCTAAGTTTAAAAAAAATCTTTTTTTACAAAAAAATAAAAAAATAAGGTTTAAAAATTCTTTTTTTTCAAAAAAAAAATCTTTTTTAAGTATAAAATAAAAAAAAACGATGAAAATAAAAAATAGAGTCTTATTGATGATACTCGACGGCTGGGGAATTGGAAACGGCACCGAGTCTGACGCTATAAAAAATGGGCAAACCCCAAACTTAGACAAATTAATGGCTACTTACCCCCATTCGCAGTTGCTTACCGATGGCGAAAACGTGGGTTTGCCCGAAGGACAAATGGGAAATTCGGAAGTTGGGCATCTCAACATTGGTGCCGGACGTGTGGTTTACCAAGACCTTGTAAAAATCAACAAAGAGATAGAATCTGACCAAATAGCTCAAAATAAAGCCATTACAGGGGCATTTCAATATGCCAAAGAACAAAATAAAGCCGTGCATTTTGTCGGTTTGGTTTCCGATGGAGGCGTTCATTCGCTCGATACGCATTTGTACAAACTTTGCGACCTGACGAAAGATTACGGTTTGGAAAAGGTTTACATTCACGCCATTACAGACGGGCGCGACACCGACCCGCAAAGTGGAAAAGGTTATGTAAAAAATCTTTTAGCTCATTTGGAACATTCCAACGGTCAGTTGGCTTCGCTCATTGGGCGTTTTTACACCATGGACCGCGATAAACGTTGGGAAAGAGTGAAAGTGGGCTACGATTTAATGGTTCACGCCAAAGGAACGCCCAGCACCGATATTTTAAAAACAATGGACGAATCGTACAGCAACAAAATAACCGACGAATTTATCAAACCCATTGTAATGACCAATCCTGACGGAAGTCCTTTGGCAACAATCAATGCCGACGATGTGGTTTTTTGCTTCAATTATCGCACCGACCGCTTGCGCGAAATAACAACCGTGCTTACGCAAAAAGACATGCCCGAATACGGAATGCAAACCATGCCTTTGTATTATTTAACGATGACTCGCTACGACGATAGTTTTAAAAAAGTAATAGTAGTTTACGACAAAGACAATCTGAAAAATACCATTGGCGAAGTGGTTTCGGACTTGGGTTTGAAGCAATTGCGCATAGCCGAAACCGAAAAATACGCTCACGTTACCTTCTTTATGTCGGGTGGGCGCGAAGTTACGTTTGAAGGCGAAACCCGACTTTTGAAAAATTCGCCCAAAGTTGCCACTTACGACCTTCAACCCGAAATGAGTGCCTACGAAATCAAAGACGCCTTAGTAGCCGAATTGAAAGCCGAAAAGCACGATTTAATCATTCTCAACTTTGCCAACGGCGACATGGTAGGGCATACCGGCATTTACCAAGCCATTTTAAAAGCCGTTCAAGCCGTTGATACGTGCGTAGGCGAAGTGGTAGAAACCGCCAAAGCCCACAATTACTCGGTTCTTATAATAGCCGACCACGGAAATGCCGATTACGCTTTAAACGAAAACGGCACACCCAACACAGCGCATTCGCTCAATCCGGTGCCTTGTATTTTGGTAAACGATGAGTATAAAAAAATAAAAAACGGCAAACTTGCCGACGTAGCTCCAACCCTTTTAACCCTCATGGGCATCGACATTCCCCAAGAAATGACGGGCGAGGTTTTGATTTAATTTTTAGCTTCTTTTTGATGGTCATCGTATTGATTTTCAATAAATTCATACGATGACTTTCTTTTTTTTGAAAAATGACTTACCTATTTTATGAAAAAAAATACTATTTTCCAAAAAATTATTCTAAAAATTGACATTTGTATTTTTATTAATTCATTTTTTTTAGTATTTTTGTAAAAAAAAAGTTCAACCTTTAAAAAAAAGATACTATGGGTATTCCAACGGATAGAGATTATCTACTCAATGTAGAATTTGTAGATGATGAAGTGATTGCTTCGATTGAAAAATTTCTTTTTGAAATCACATTTGATGAAGAATTATGGAAAAAATTAGAATTAAGAAAAAAATGGGACACGGTAAGGGTAATGAAATTTGACGGAGCATCAATTTCTGAAATTCAAGAAAAAACCGGACTTTCGGCAGAAGAAATTGAAAAGTTTGAAATTTAGAGTGCTTTTTTATTATTTTTTTAGTATTTTTGTAAAAAAAAAGTTCA
>DYNA01000225.1 GCA_020721325.1 Paludibacter propionicigenes | reverse complement strand
TTATTGTTTTATTGCTAAAAATTTTTTTTATTTAATATTTTTATCCAAAGTCTAAAATATAATAGACTTGTTGTAAATTAATAATCAATAAATTAGATAAATTGAGCTATTTAATGAAAAAAAATTATTCACCACAAAGGCATAAAGAAGTTCACAAAGAACACAAAGCTGGCTAATTCTTTGTGTTCTTCTCCCAAGTTCTTTGTGGTAAAATATTGATTTTCAATTTGCAACAAGTCTAATTATATTATCATCGCTTTTTACTTTCTCTAACTCTACGAAAGTTTGTCGATTTGCAGAAATAAATATTATTCCTAAAATTAATGTTAATACGTACTTCATAATTTATTTTTTTTGATTTATAAAATTGCACACAACGAAGAACAACGATGCGTAGTTGCCTGAATGTCCGCACGTTCGTTTCAATTTTCTACTTTTGTTTGTTTTTGCACTTTCGCACATAACTACCACCGAAACAGGCAATTATCGCATGTTGTATGTTATGCGTTTTGTAGTCTTTTTTCTATCATTTAATTAATTGATGTAATTCTTTTAAAAATTAATTTCATTTGCTTTCAAATTAATACATTTATGTAATAAATATGTTTATTTCAAATATTTTATATTTTGTAGCGAATCAATCCGATTTTTCAAAGATAACGATAAGTCATATTTTTTATAAACTATCACTTTGGAATCTTGACAATATGTTAAAGCATTTGAACCAATCCATTGTTCATAAGGGTCGGTTTTAATAGTAGCAAAGGAAGTCCATTTGTCATTACTTTTATTCTTCTGAGTA
Source organism: Paludibacter propionicigenes (assembly GCA_020721325.1). Classification (GTDB taxonomy): domain Bacteria; phylum Bacteroidota; class Bacteroidia; order Bacteroidales; family JAIFNL01; genus JAIFNL01. Next base: position 5,172 of record DYNA01000225.1, on the reverse strand, counting down.
AGAAATTGACCACATATCATAAAGTTATTTTCCTTATTTTCTCCTATCAAACCTCGAACTTCAACATTACGAAAACGAATAGGTAGTGGTGGTTGATTTTCATAAAAATCTTTTGCGGACATATCAAGTAAAAAAATAACAATAGAATCAAGCGAACTATTTTGTATTTCAACTAAATTAATACTATCAATATTACTTTTTGAAGTCTGACTTTTATTTTCCGTATTATTGTTACAAGATGTCAAAAATAATGTAAACATTAGAATGGGAAAAAATAATCTAATTACATGTAATTCAATTATTTGTTTCAGTTTTGATTTTTTTTTCATTTTATCTTATTAAAAATTAAGCTTACTCTATTCAGTTTTCAGCATCCCTGTCTTGATATTTATGATTCTAATAATAATATTATAAGGTTCTACTTATAACGCAACCGGATAGCTTACGCCCCGCACCCAGCAAGTTTCCCCACATAACAGCCCAGAGCATCTCAAAAGGCTGAGTTTTCAGCAAAACAGCCTAATTGTTAAATATATTTTCTTACTTTTTTTCTACAAAAATACACATTTCTGATGAGTTATCATAGTTTTTGGGGCTTTTTCTTCGCCTTTCGGCAAAAAAAAAACAAAACGCTCCCCTGCGCTTTGTTTTCTGAAATGCCGTAGGTTACGTCAGGTTTTGAGCAGCGTAACGAGTTAATAATTAGAATGATGCCGGAATGACGAAAACGGTAGCCGCCGTTTGCCCTTTCACAGAGGTTTCGCGCCCGCGAAACGGTCAAAAGGGCAAATGGAGGCTACAAAATGTTATGGGCATGTTTCTATCATTCAATTAATATTTGTCGTTCTAAATAAGTTCCATCATTTCGTTTCATTTTTAATAAATAACTTCCTTTTTCTAACATCAAATTCAATTTTTCTCCTTCTAAATACATCATAACGTCCGGACAAACTGATGAGTTTTCACAAAATTTCCCCCAAGTTTCAACAGTTATTATATTATTTAATTTCTCGGTTTCAAAATGCGAAAAACTTTTACACCCATTTACACCAATTGTTCCAAAACAAAGTACATTAAAGGAAGTATTTGCTATTATTTTCTCAGGTAATTTGATACTATCCACCGAAATTAGAAATAATTCATCAACATTAGTTTTCTTTTCACACGATGTCATGCCCCCAATGAATGAAAGAAAACACATAACAATTGTAAATTTTTTTATAGTTTTCATATTAAATTCTATTTTTAAAATTTTAAAATTTCAAGAAGTTGCGAAAATCCAAATATTTCTTAAGTTCACATTTGCCCATAACGTAAAGTGCTTGACTACGGTGGGCTTTGCGGCTTGCGTAGCGAGGCGACCCCACCAGCCACTGACCGCTAAGTGCGATGTTATGGTGTTAATAATCTATTCATTAAGTTGTTTATCATCTACATTACCAATCAATTTATCGAAATCCGATTTGAACTGTTTATCTTGAATAACCCTATATTTATCAAATTCACTTTCCGCAAATGCTTTGGCTATTGCATGACTTACTTTTCCTGAATTAGACAAAAGTTCTTTTTCGTTGAATTGTAAGAACGCATTTAATTTCGATGCCCAATCTTCCATTGTCATAGGAATGTTACGTTCCGCTTGTGTTTCGGCATAATCTAAATACATGGTTACAAAACGGTCTAACGATTTTATCTCTTGCATGTTTAAATAGTTTTTAGCTATCGAAACATCAGTTTTTATAATTTTCCCTTCCGGTGCATTTTTCCATGTAGTTAAGCCCATTTTATCTTTTTCGCTATCAGCTCGGTTTACAATCAACTCTGCTGCTGTGTGTCCATGAATTGCAAAGTGCAATTTGTTTTGAACCGAAGCAAAAAAATCTTTTGTTGTTGGACTATCCAAATTATAATCCATTGCTGTTGCATATATGTCTGTGATTTTTTGATAAAATTTTCGCTCACTTGCTCTAATCTCTCTAATTTCAGCAAGTAATTGAGTAAAATATTCCTCACTCAAATAAGCCCCGTTTTTCAATCTTTCTTTATCCAAAACCCAACCACGTATAGAAAAATCTCGTAAAATATTTGTTGCCCATTGTCTAAATTGCGTTGCTTTTGTTGAATTTACTCGATAACCAACAGAGATAATGGCATCTAAGTTATAAAATTGAGTATCATAACTTTTACCGTCTGCGGCAGTTGTCCGGAATTTCCGGATAACTGAATTTTCATTTAATTCATTACTTTTAAAGATGTTTTGTAAATGTTCGCTAATTGTTCTCACATCTACATCAAACAAGCCTGAAATTAGTTTTTGAGTAAGCCAAACAGTTTCCTCTTCAACGCGCACTTCAATACTATCTCCTCCTGCTTGTTTTGTAAATACAAGAAATTCAGCTGTACTATTTCGTATTTGTAATTTTTTGCTTTTATCCTGTTTCATTTTTTTACTTGTTCATGTGTGAATGCCAATATTTAACACCGTTTATTATATTACTACAATACACTTCTTGACTAACTCTCGCAGCGGGATGACAAGTTTCAATTATGATTTTTTTATCGGCTGTAAAATAAGCCTTTGGATAATTATTAACATTTTCAAACTTCGTCAATGTTTTTTTGTCTGCCTTTGATAATTTTAAATCAGTATATAAGTGTTTAATTGTTCCGCCGCCAATAATTATGTCAGGATTAATAATTTCAATTTGTTTCAATAATAGTAATTTGTGGGCATTATAAGTGTTTTCAATTTCTTTATCATCACTGCTTGCATCACCAGGAAGTTTTCTAATATTAATTAATGCAATATTTTGTAAAACATCAATTAATTCATTATTTTCTCTGAAATCTTCAATTTTTTTCCAACTTATAAAGTTGTTTAAAATTGCGAAGGTAGAGTAAATTATATTAGTAAAAGTTGCTTTCATATTCGGATTTAAACCCGTTTTATATTTGGCATCTTGTATCAAATGTCGCATATCAAATTTTCCATGTTCACCTTTATCATGAGGTTCTTTTAAAATCCAAAGAATTTTGAAATCCGATTTTAGATATTTTTCTACATCGACAATCCCGTCAAGTATAACATAATCGAATTCGTTATTTATGTTATACTGTTTTTCAATCAACATGTCAATTTCCTTAATTTGTTTTTTTAGTTCTATCATATTTCAGTTTTTTAATACACCAACCGGGTAGTTTACGCCCCCCCAAAGAACCGCACCCAGCAAGTTTCCGCACATACAGCCCTGAGCATCTCAAAAGGCAGAGTTTTCAGCAAAACAGGCTAATTGTTAAACGTACTTTTTAATTTTTTTTCTACAAAAATACACATTTCTGATGAGTAATCATAGCTTTTTTGACTTTTTCTTCGCCTTTCGGCAAAAAAAAAACAAAACGCTCCCCTGCGCTTTGTTTTCTGAAATGCCGTAGGTTACGTCAGGTTTTGAGCAGCGTAACGAGTTAATAATTAGAATGATGCCGGAATGACGGAAAATGCTAAACGCAGGTGCAGGATTTGAAAGTAAAATGTTTCAATTCAGCACAATGTAAATTTTTGTACTGTCGTTTCAAGTTACCTGCACTTGTCGTTTTAGCATATGTTATGTTTTTTATCATTTTTATCAATTATTCCTTCGTTTAAAAATTTTTGTTTAATTTCATCAACTGTTGGAAATTTCCCAATTAAATTTTCCGGTAATTCTTTTGTTAGTCTGTATTCTGCTACTCCTATCGGCTTATTATAAGACTTCAACGCAAATTCAACTTCAAAGTTATCTTTTTCTGGACACAAAATAATACCAATTGTAGGATTATCATCTACTTGTTTTAATTGACTGTCAACTAAATCAATGTAAAAGTTCATTTTTCCAGCAAATTCTGGTTCAAATTCAACTGTTTTAAGTTCCAAAACTACCATACATTTTAAAATTCGGTGATAAAATAATAGGTCAATTTTATAAGATTTGTTGTTCAGAATTATTTTATATTGATTTCCAATGTAACAAAATCCATAGCCAAGTTCCATTATAAAATCACGAATTTTTGCAATCAACATATTTTCCATTTCTCGTTCAAGAACAGGTTTGGTAATACCTATGAAATCAAGTGTATAGACACTCTTCATTGCTTCATTTGCTTGTTCTGAAAAATGTTCAGACAAAGTCAAATCAAAGTTATTTTGTTTTGGATTTTTCAAATGATATTCATACGCATTTGCTTTTATTTGATTTAGCAAAATGGCTCTACTCCAAGCAAGTTTTTGTGTTGCAAATAAATAGTATTTACGTTCTGAAAAATCTTTAATTTTGTTCATTATCAATATATTGTGGCTCCAAGGAATATTTAGTGCGAGTTCCAATAATTCAGTATTTTCACAATATTCTGTGTAAAACTGTCTCATATTCCATAAATTCGCAGAAGAATATCCTTCAATACCGTCATATATTTGGTTAATATCTTTTGATAATTTTTCAACGACCGATTTTCCCCAACCAAATTTTGATTGTCTTTCTACAATCATTCTACCAATGTCATAATTTTGTCGAATTTGTTGATAATTTACAGATTTATATGCTTCAATTCTTGCAGAATTAATCCGTCCTATTACTTCATTGAAAAATTCTTTATATAAATTATTGTCTAATTCGCTCATTTTTATTTATTTATCAAATCTCTAACAGTTGTTAGAGAAATTGGGTTCTGTGATTAAATTAATTCAACTATTCAAAATTGGATAAAAAACATACCAATTCATAAAATAAATTGAAATAAAATAAATTATAAATGTTAGTGCAACAATCGAAAATTTTGCAAAATATTTTTTAATTTTTTGTTCAAAATTGAAGAATGAAGTTCTATTAAAAAAAATTAAGACAATAAATAACAGTAAAAATTCAGCAATCATAAGCAATTCTGCCGAACCTTCTTTTATTGAATTTTCAACTAATAAATATAATATATTCAGAATAAAGAATATAAAATAATATTATCGAATTTACAATAACTATTTTTTTTACTTTCATATTTTTAGATTTTGATTTTTTATAAAACATAACGAAAACAGCTTGGCGGCGGTGGTGCTTGCGGCTTGCGTAGTGAAGGCAGCGAAGCGAATGGAACGAAGCAAACTTCCCAAAACAATGACCGCTCAAGCACATGTTAGATGCTGTT
>DYNA01000224.1 GCA_020721325.1 Paludibacter propionicigenes | reverse complement strand
ATTCGACCAAAAACAAAGTAAGATGTAAATGTTATTTATTTACGATTACTTAGCGGTCATTGGCTGGTGGGTGGCTTGCTTCGTTTCGCTCGCTACGCAAGCCACCCCACCACCAGCCAACAGATGTAAGCGCATTTTCGTTAGCAACAATTAAACGCAACAAATAACGGCGAAATATTAAAAATTTGGTATTTTTGCAAAGTAAAGATATTCTATAAAACAGTTTTTAATTATTAAACATGAAAATACAAGTAAAAGAACTTGGCGCAATAAAAGAAGGCACAGTTGATTTATCTAAGAAACTGATTGTCTTTTGCGGTCCCAATGGAACTGGTAAAACTTATATGGCATACGCTATTTATGGTCTTTTAAAATCTCAAATCCATGTTCGTAAGAAGAACGATATAGCAATTGAGCTAATTGAAAAACGAAGAACAATTTATCAAATTGACTTTAACGAGTTAATACAATATAGAAATGGGTTGTTAGAAAATGTTAAAAGTGAATTTGATAGCCTTTTTGGAATTGGTCAAGATTTGGTAAAGCAATATTTTGAATCTACTGAAATTCTATTTAACGAAAGCGATGAAGAATTTAAGGATAAAATTTTACAAACTGAATTTCGAACAAATATTACTATCAGAAAACTAAATATAGAATTACAAAAAGAACACAATTCAGACAAGATTGAGATAACAATACCTGATGAAACGTTGTCAAATAAAGAAATTGAATTGTTGAATCTTTTTCTGTATTCTGCTGTATTATCCTTTTTGTCTATTTATCCAGTAAGTTCAACTTATATTCTACCAGTTGAACGAAATTCAATTTTCACATTTAGCAAAGAGTTGTCAATTCGAAAACAAGAAGCAGTTGACCATTTTCATGCCATGACAGGGAAAGACAAAATTGATAAATTTGAATTACTTTTCAAAAGTACAACAAGGTATCCTATGCCTATAAAAGAAGGGCTAATGATAGCTGATGATTTAGCTGAGATTAAAAAAAATACAAGTGTGTTTTATGAATTTGCTAATGAGATTGAAAACGAATTATTTCATGGAAAAATTCAAATTACAAGCGATGGCGAACTTCAATTTAAACCGGATAAAGCACCTAAAAAGTCATTACCTATTCATATGTCTGCTTCAATTATTAAAACCTTATCAAGTTTAGTTGTTTATCTAAAACATTTAGCTAAAAAAAATGATTTAATAATAATTGACGAACCTGAGATTAACTTGCATCCGGATAATCAAATTATTTTAACAAGAATATTTTCAAGGCTTATAAATAAAGGCTTTCGACTTCTTATTAGTACACATAGTGATTATATAATCAGGGAATTTAATAATTTAATAATGCTTTCATCTCAAAAGTCGGAAGTGCAAGAATTAAGAACAAAGATTGGATATTCTGTTGATGAATACATATGTAAAGACGATATTGGCGCATATTATTTTAATTTTCCTAATAAACAACGTGGTAATAAGCAATTGACAGTTGAAAGTCTCTTAATATCGCAAAGTGGTTTCGAAATTCCATCAGTAGATGAAACTATTGATGTTCAGAATAATATTGCAGAAGAATTATTTTATGCATTAGAATACGCAGGCGAAAATGAATAAATTAGAACTAATATCAAATATTTTAGATGATTTCTTCAAGGAAGATAATATAACTAAATTGCAAGAAATTAATGAAAATATGGTAGTTGATTTCGAAAATGAAAATAAAAAATATCTCTCATTTTCCTTTGACAAACAACTACCTGCAAAAGATTTCCCCAAAGGACTATTTCCATTTTTTAATCGCGGTGAAGCAAAAGTTACATCTTTTTGTGATTATGTTATTTTTTTTGAAACAAAGCGAGAATTATTTATTTTGTTGATTGAATTGAAAAAAGGCGACAATAATGTTACAAAACAACTAAAAGCCGGTAAGTGTTTTGCTGAATATGTAATTTCAACCTTGAATAGGGTTTATAATTTAAATATTGTGCCACAAATTAGAGAAATATCAATAAGAAAACGAAATATTAAACCAAAACAGCAGCAAAAACGAATTAGTTATATTGATAATTTTCATACTTTCAGCGACAACAAATTTCGACTAAAAAAATATTTAGTGTAAATACAATGCATTAATTGAGTAAACAATGAATATACTGCAAACGGTAACTTTGCCAAAGTTTTAATTACAAAGCACTTACATAAAAACAAAAGCCCAAATTATAACCGTTTAAAGTATATACGCATATAGCACGAACACACTATGCCTAAGTAATTTAGACAAAGCATTATTGCAACTTGTTTTCTTCTATTCTTGAAAGTTGGTGATTTCCTAAGAAAGAAAACAAAGTTTACGCTATTTTATTTTAATTTTTGTTTATTCTATATTTTAGAGTTTTTAAATTGTTTTTTTAATAAGGGAATAAGGTTTTCCAGCGAAGTTTATTTGCTTATTACTAAGGGAATAAGGTTTTTTTATTCTGGTTTTTAGCCTTATTCTTTTTGTAATTTTGAAATAAATCGGATTTTCACGGATTTTTTTTTGACCACTAATTCACGAATTTATGACGAATTAATTCGTATAAAATTAGTGAATTAGTGGTCATATTATTCTTTTTTTTTGTTTGCCACGAATGCAGGAATTTTTTTTTTATTTTTTTATTTGTTTTTTGAAAATTGTTTTTTATACTTGCGGTTGTAATTTTTTTTACAAAATGTAAAGGGCTAAAGCCCTGAAATTTATTGCTTTTTATTTATCCTCAACCTAAAGGTTGAGGCAATTGATTTTCAATATTTTACATAAAAAATGTCATACATATTGTTACTTATAAAAAGTTAATTAATTGAAAATTATTTCGTACAACTTTTTTTTATACTTATATTTGTAAAAAAATTAAGTTAAATAAAAATTTTAATCAAATGAAAATCAGAAATTTAATATTCGTTTTAGTAGCTATTTTTTTATTTTCGAGCTGCGCACAATTAAATCAACTCAAAACATTTGCAACTTGCGAATTTAGAACCACCACCGTACAAGAAATAAATCTGGGAGGTATCGATGTTCAAAATATAAAATCAACAGCCGATTTGAATTTATTAACTTTGGGAAATTTGCTCAAAGTTGTTGCTTCCGGAAAACTACCACTTAGCTTTGTGTTGAACGTTGAAGCCAAAAACCCAAATACAACTCTGGCTGCCATGAATAAAATTCAATGGATAGCCATCATCGACAGCACCGAATTAACGCGCGGAATAATAGACAAACGAATTGAAATTCAGCCAAATGCTACCGCTATAGTTCCCATTAACGTTAGTGCCGATTTAAGAGAAATTTTTAAAGGCGAAACCGGTAAGTCGCTCATTAACTTAGGATTAAATTTAGCAGGCTCCGATGGTGCGCCCTCCACACGCTTAACCATTAAAATTAAGCCTTCCATTATGATAGGAACATACCCACTCGAATACCCCGGTTTTATTAAAGTGAGCAAAGAATTTGGTAACAAAGTGGAAGAATAATTTATTAAACTTTTCCAAAGGTCTAAAACTGCCTGTTTATTTTGTAGGAAAAATGAATTTAGCTATTCATACATGTTTTATGAATATTCCATAAGGGAATAAGGTTGGTTTTCAAACCCTTATTCGCTTAGTAACTAAAAATAAAACTCGCCGACTCCCTTATTCCCTTATTTTTTTTGAGAAAAATAGAGGAATTTGTTTTAAATTTTTTTTTACAAAATAAACAGACCCGTTTTTAAACTTTGGCAAAGTTTTAATTACAAAGCACTTACATAAAAATAAAAGCTCAGATATAACCATTTAAAGTATAACAATTAACAATTAACAATTATAACAAAGAGTGTACGAAATAACAGCAAAAACACTTGCCGGATTAGAAGAAACATTAGCCGGCGAACTGCGCGAAATAGGCGCACAAGAAATAAAAGTAGGGCATAGAGCCGTATTTTTTCAAGGCGACAACGCTATTTTATACAAAGCAAATCTTTTGTGCCGCACGGCTTTAAAAATTTTAAAACCCATTAAAACTTTTTCCGTGCGCGACCAAGACGATTTATACGATAAAGTAAAAAAAATCAATTGGTTACAATATTTAACCCTCAACGATACTTTTCGCGTTGATGCCACCGTGAGTTCCGAAACCTTTACCCATTCGCAATTTGTTGCGCTCAAAGTAAAAGATGCGGTAGCCGATTTTTTTAGAGAAAAAACTCAAAAAAGACCCTCGGTCGATACTTTTCGCCCAAACCTTAGCATAGACGTACACATTTTGAACGACAAATGCACCATTTCCATTAACAGTTCCGGCGATGCTCTTTTCAAAAGAGGCTACAAAACCAAAGCAAACGTAGCACCCATGAGCGAAGTGTTGGCTGCCGGACTCATTATGCTTACCGGTTGGCGCGGCGAAACCGATTTTTACGACCCCATGTGTGGCTCAGGAACTTTGCTCATCGAAGCCGCCATGATAGCCAAAAATATTCCCGCCGGATATTTTCGCAAAGAATTTGGTTTCGAGCTTTGGCGCGATTTTGACCGCGAACTTTGGGCAGAGATTTTTACCGAAGCCGAACGAAAAATCACAAAACCCAAAATCAAAATTCAAGGCTCAGACATAGACTGGGAAGCCGTAAAAATATCCAAAAGCAATATAGCCAATGCCCATTTAACCGATTTTATTGACGTTAAAAAATTTGCCTTTGAAATTAGCAAACCCGATGAAAATAAGGCTATTGTAGTTATGAATCCGCCTTACGGCGAAAGAATGCAAAAAGAAGACATCTTTAATTTTTATAAAACAATAGGCGATAAACTAAAAACAGATTATTTAAACAAAGATATTTGGATTTTGACTTGTAATTTAGAAGCACTCAAAGCATTAGGATTAAAAACTTCGCGCCGGATTGAAATGAAAAACGGAAATTTAGATTGTAAATTTGTAAAATATGAAATTTACGAAGGCTCTAAAAAAGGAAAGTATTTGAATAATATTGACCCAAAAATTGATTAGCAGATTAAATAAATAGTTTATTTTGGATATTTTGAACAAACTTATTTTTTTTTAGTCCATTTTAGAAAAAAACGGTCTTATTTTTTAACATTTTATAAGAAATGAAATGTATAAATATTCATATTTTTTTTCAATTTTTATTTTGTAAATTGATAAATTTCAAAAAAATTGATTCCTTTTTTTTTGAAAACTATTTTTATAAAAAATTGATATTAAATATTTTAGATTTTAAAATAGTTGAAATAAGCTAATGAAATCAAAAAAAGCCGCTTAATAAAACTTTATTTTTGAAATAAAAAAATTTTAGCACAACTTTTTTTTAGCGAAATTAAAAATATTTTTTCAAAAAAATTTTGCAACTATTTTTTCTCCTTTTACATTTGCACTGTTATAAATTTAATTAAAACTATGAGAACAATATTAAAATTCGCAATTTTAGCAACATTCGTAGGTTTTGTTGCATGTGGTCCAAGTGCTGAAGAACAAGCTGCTGAACAAGCAAGACTTGACTCTATCAAAGCAGATTCAATTGCTAAAGTAGAACAAGTTAAAGCTGATTCTATTGCTGCTGTTCAAAAAGCAAAAGCTGACTCTCTTGCTGCTGCTATTGAAAAAGCAAAAGCTGATTCAATTGCTGCTGCTGCAAAACCCGGCAAAAAAAAATAATTAGTTTGCTAAAAAAAAATGAAAAAACCCGATAACATCGGGTTTTTTTGTTTTAAAAAAATGGAAACAAAAAACGCTCTAAATTTTTTTTAGAGCGTTTTTTTTTAACAAAAGTCATATTTTTATTCAATTTAAAAATGTTATTTTGCCAATTATTCGTTCTGTTCAAAACAATTGATTTCCATCGATTTTAAACTTGAAAAGTATTTTAAATACTTGTTTTTCAGTTTATTACAGAATAAAATTTGGAATATTAATTCAATGTCGTTTAGTTAAGAAAATACGAAAAGCC
>DYNA01000223.1 GCA_020721325.1 Paludibacter propionicigenes | reverse complement strand
AAATAAAATATTTTTTCTAATTTGTAAATGTTATTTATTTACGATTACTAAGTTGGCACTCCACTTAAATTTTGTGGTTTGCATCAAAATACCGTCAAGCGAAAGTTCAATGCCTTTGTTGGATAAATCGCCTACGTTGGCAAGCATAGTTCCCACTAAATAAGGAGGTTGAGGCACTGCATAAGTATAAAGCAAATCGCTGGTCATTTTTTGATATAATTCTAAACTGGCATTGTATTTATTAAAAATGGTTAAATCTAATCCAATGTTTATTTGCGTGGTTTCTTCCCATTTTAGGGAGGGATTTGGATTTTGAATGGGACCGTAAGATTGTTTCCAAGTGTCGGTTTCGGCATGGTAATAACTTTCGCCGCTTACGCCCAAAATGGCTAACGATTTGTATTCGCCTATTCCGTCTTGATTTCCGGTAACTCCGTAGCCTACACGTAGTTTCATGTTGTTGATAAATTCAAAACGTTGCATAAAATTTTCGTCTGAAATGCGCCAAGCCAACGAAACCGAAGGAAAAATACCCCATTTATTATTTTCGCCAAAGCGCGATGAACCATCGCTGCGAAGGGTGCCTGTAAAATAATATTTTCCTTTAAAATTATAATTTGCTCTTGCAAAAAATGAAATCAATTTTGCATTTCCACGGTAAGAATACACATCGCCGGCGCGATAATCTTGTCCGGCACCCAAGTTGTTGTAATGGAAAAGGTCTGTATCGAAACCTCGCCGTTCTGCTCCAAAACCTTCGTAAGTATTGTCGAGATAGGAATATCCGCCCATTAGATTGATGTTGTGAACCGAAGCCAATTCTTTTTCAAAAGTAAAATAAGTTTCGAGTTGCAAATTACGATAATCGCCCAAACTGCGTTGTGCATAGCCTTGGTCATCGGTGCCTTCCAACACGGCATAAGTGGGTTTGTACAATCGACCTTTGTAGGAATTGTATTCATACGATACATTGGCAACTGCATGAAGTCCGGGAATAATTTCTAAATCGGCTTTTCCATAAGTCATCAATCGCTGGCGCGAATTGTCTGATTCTCTGTTGGTATTAAGTTCTACCGGATTTTCGTAATTTGTTCCGCCAATGGAAGTAAACTCTCCATTTTCGTCTAAAACCGGAATGGTTGGGCTTAAATTATACATGCGTTCGTAAATGCGCGAATCGATGTTGTGCCATTTGTCTGTATTTCCATTGAAACCGACATCGAGCCTAAGTTTTTGATTAAAAGCCAATTGGTGTGCTGCCAAATTGACAGAAATGCGATTGAGATGGCTTCGCTTGATAATGCCTTCGTTGTCGAAATAATTTAAAGAAGCTCTGTAACCACCTGTTTCTGAATTGTTTCCGAAAGATACGGTATGCGATTGAGTAACAGCCGTTTGTTCGAGTTCGCTTTGCCAATCGGTGTTTGCACCATAATCGATAGCTCCGGCTACGTTGTTTTCGCGCACGTAAGCTCTCCACTGGTCAGCCGAAAGCAAATCGAGATGGCGAGCTACCGTTCCAACGGCTACATACGAATTGTATTCAACCGAGCTTTTTCCTTTTTTCCCTTTTGTGGTAACAATAATAACTCCATTTGCACCACGCGAGCCGTAAATAGCCGCTGCTGAAGCATCTTTAAGCACATCAATCGATTCAATTTCAGTAGGTTGAATGGAATTTAAGTCCACACCCGGAATGCCATCGACTACGATAAGCGGTCCGTTGCTTGCTGAAAGCGAAGTGCCTCCGCGCAAACGCAAAGAAGCTCCGGCTGTGGGGTCGCCCGAAGATTGAATTACGGTAAGTCCGGCTACTTTTCCTTGCAAAAGTTGCTCGGCAGATGAAATAACTCCTTGTTTCATTTTATCGCTCGAAACCGATGAAATAGAGCCGGTTAAGTCTGATTTACGCATGTTTCCGTAACCCACGCCTACTACTGTAATGGCATCAATAGCCACAAAATCTTCTACCAAAATAATTTCGCCGCCTTGCATTTCTGAGGCTATCCTTGTAATTTTTTGATAACCTACAAAAGAAATTACAAGTGTATCGTTAGATTTGCAAGTAATTGAAAACAAGCCGTCTATATCAGTCAGCGTTCCATTAGAAGAGTTTTTTACGATAACGGAAGCACCGGGAATTGAGTTTTTCGTTTGGTCAAAAATTTTACCGGAAACGGTTATTTCGGATACATTTTGTGCAAAAAGAGTTCCTTCGTTTGCTAAAAACAATGCTATAAATAAAATTTGCAGCAAAGGAATGTATATTTTTTTATATTTTATATTCATTTTAATTATTTTTTTTAGTATTTTTTTATAAAAAAATTAATCCAAATTAATCCAAATCAACAATTGGAAGGTCGATATTAGAAATGGTACGGTTGTTATTATCCTTTAAAAGAACATGAATTTTATCGGTTGTAATGTTTTTAAGAAGAGGAATCAAATTAATGAAAGTTTTCATATCGTCGGTATTTCCGGTGAAAGCGCCGGTTTGGAGTTCGGTATCGTTTGCCGAAATGGTATAATTTATTTGGCTCACATTGGGTTCGTTGTTTTTTCGGATAATTACAAGAATGTCTTTTTTACTTATTTTTTGAGGAAAAAAGATTAATTCGGGCGGAATAATTTCGGGAGCATCGGGCGGAAGAATAATAAAATCTGCACAAGCAGCGGCTTGTCCCAAATGCGCCCAATTGTCGCTGGCAAATAAGAAATTAATACTTTTAAGTTCATAATTATCAGTTAGTTGAAAATAATTGTTTAGGATAAAATCCATTCTGTAAATTCCGTTGCCAATGAAGGTTAATTCGGTTTTTGCTAAATTTGCCGGATTATTTTCTACAACTACACTCCAAAAATTAACTCCGGAATGAATATGAACATTGTCGGCATTTGCTAAATCGCCTTGAACGGCTGAAGTAGCACAGTTAGACCAAGTTTTGTTGGCGTTTACCAAAATAGAAAGCGGACGGTCTAATTTAAAATTTACCGGATAATATTCCATGATTGCTTCAGTTTCAATGTTTGTAAAATTGAACATTTGAATATCATTTCTGGGCGTTTGGTCTGGGGCAAAGGGATTGGTAACTTTTGAACCGTCTTTGTTTTTGAGCAAACCGTAAAAGGCTACAATGTTGGAAACGGGCAGATTAAAATAAACCGAAGGAATTAAATCCATACGCCAAATATTGCCTTTTACCAGTGTAAGTTTCGCAAAATCGGAAGAGTTTGTCCAATTTCCGGCATCGGGTTCTGAGGGAAACCACACCCAAAGGTAAACGCCATCGGTTTCGCCTTCGAGTTGTGTGCCGGTGAGGTCAAAATACCAGGAAACTTGTTCATCGGCTCTGTAAACGGCAGGTTCTGTCCAAATTTCAGCTATGCTGTTTTGTGCCGAAATACTTACCGGAATGAAGATGAGAAAAAAGAAATACAGTGCTATTTTTTTCATTTTTTAGTGTGTTTATTTATTATTAATGGGTTTTAAACTAAAATTGTACGAAACAAATGGAGTTCCAAGAACTTCTCGTACCAACTTAAATTCCAACACATCGGTAGTGCTTGGAATGGCTGTAAGTACCAATTTATCAACTAATTGTGTTTTAGCAACATCTGAGTACAATAAAATATAATTGGGTTCGCCGTTGGTTTTTGGAAAAGCCGAATCCAAAGACCAATAGCCCGAAGTGAGAAATAATTCGGGCGAATCGCCTAAAATTTGGAAACTTTCGGGTTGGTTTTGAGCGTTTACCTTCAATTCGATTTGAAAATTGATAAATCCCAATTTTGAAATCAATTGCATGTCTTTTAAGCCAATGGAAGAAGATTTGGCTATTTCATCGGTCATTGTTAAGGAAGTTAAGTACCAGTTTCCGGCTACTTTTTCGTAGATGGTAATGGGTTCTACAAAACTGCCATCATCTGTTTTTTGGCAACTGCTCAGAAACAGAATGAAAATTAAGAATGGAATAAATTTGCTTTTTTTCATTGTTTTAAATGTAATTGTTTGTATTTAAAATTTACCAAAATGTTTTCAATGCGCCTTTGAAATTCATTTTATACAAAACTACATTCACTATAACCGAAATAAAATTTATTCAGCAAAAATATAGATAAAAAAGATAAAAATAAATCTATATTAATCTGATAATCAATGGATAAATAAAAATGAAAATGCGTATAAATATAGATTGTTTATTAAGGTTTTCTTTAAAAAAAGTTAAAAAAAAGTGCCTAAATTGTTAAAAAAAAGAAAAATTGAAATAAAATTTGTTTTTTTTAGACGGCTTTAATAGCCAAAATGTATTGTCTGAATTTGTCTTTTTCTACTATGGTTTTATTTTTGAGTTTGGTTTTGTAGGTGTAAATGGTATTCACCGAATAATTTAAAAACTTGGCAATTTTTTCATTGTCGGTTATTCCCAATCGAATGAGGGCGTAAATTCTAAGGTCGGTAGTTAAAAGCCCGTCTTCTTTGAGTTCTACACGGTCTTCGGGATTGAATAATTCATTAAATTTTTCAATAAAATTAGGAAATATTTTTAAAAAAATACGGTCAAAATTTTCAAAAAGTTTTTCTCGTTCTTTGTTAAGGTAGGTTTTATTGAGCATATTTTTTAAATCGTCAAATTGTTTGGCAAGAATTTTTCGGTTAATGGTTTTGCTAATACTGTCTAATTGCACTATAAAATCGGAGCTTACATTGAAAAAATAACCAATGTATTCGAGCTTGATTTTATTTGATTCGCGTAGCGATTCGTTCATATTTTGGAGTTGCTGGTTGGTGTTTTGCAAAATGGTTTTTATTCGTTTTAATTTCATTAACTGCTTGTAAATGACCACTAAAAACAAGGTAATAAGTAAAACCAAAACTGTGGTAATAAAAGCATAGATAACTAATTGATTTTGTTTTTGTTGAATGGATTTTGAATGTTCACTTTCAATAATAGGTAATGCCTCAGAAATTTCTATTTTGCGAAAGCGTGCATTGTAAAAAGTAGCATCGGCAAGAGCTATTTTAATGTATTTATATGCTTTTTCAATATCGCCGCGTTTAAAAAGTAATACGGCTAAATTGCGAATGGCTACGGTTTCTTTGGTAGATGATTTTACATCGGCTATGGCAGCTTTGATGAGCATTTCTACGGCATCGTTTTCTCGGTCTAAAAGTGTGTAAATCCAGCCCAAACTCGATGTGCATATTGCATAATCATGTTCTGAAATCTGGTACTGACTGATTACCAAGTTAAAAGCTTCAAGAGCGTTTTGCAAATTTTCTGATTTCATTTGTTTGAGTGCGTAAGCAAGCCAAAATTCGGGCGTTTTGTCGTTGAGTAACAGCAGTGCCGAATCTAAAATGGCAGTCCCTAATTTATTGTAACGTGGGCTGTAATAGTTATCTTTGTGGTAATCAGCTAAATCGAAGTAAGTCCGTGCATAAACTTTGTAAAACTCTATTTTACTTGAATTGGAAAGTTCATTTGCCGGAATACTTTTGAGAGAATCGAGCGATTCTTTGAACAAACCGGAAGATAAAAAGGTGAAGCCTAATTCGATTTTTGATTTATAAATTAAATCCTTATTTTTGAGCGAATAAGCCATTAAGAGCATTTTTTTTACATAAAAAAAGGCGGAATCGTAAATAAAAGAGCGATATTCGCTGTATAAATGATGGCTTAAAGTGTAAGCTTTTAATTGATTGTTGGCTTTTAATGAAAATTCGAGTTCTTTTTTTAAATCACGAATTTTATTTTGTTTCTTTTTTTGAAAATGTTCTTTTTTTTGCAGAGTGGTTTCTAATTCATTCAAAAGTTGAGCGGTATTGAATTGAGCCTTAGCTACCAACGAAAAAAAAATACAAATTAAAAAAAATGCAATGTATTTTGGTTTGTTCTTTATTTTCATTTTTTATAGTAAAAAAAACAGTTCAATTTTTGACAAAATTAATTTTTATGGGGTATATACTATATTATTAGACTTTGGACAAAAATAGCATTTTTTTAATAAAAAAAAGATTTGTAA
>DYNA01000222.1 GCA_020721325.1 Paludibacter propionicigenes | reverse complement strand
AATTTCCTTATTGTTATAGTTTTATTTTATCATACTTTTTGAATCACCACCTAATATTTTTTTTAATATTTTTATTTTTAAGCACTTAAAAAAAAGTATCACAAAAAAAGATTTTTTATTGATTTTTTTTTGGAAAATAATAAATAAATTTTATAACTTTGCAGCCGAAAATAAAATGGTCTCGTGGCCGAGTGGTGAGGCTGGGCTCTGCAAAAGCTCCCACAGCGGTTCGATTCCGCTCGAGACCTCTTTTTATAAAGTAAGCGCAATTTTTTATATTGCGCTTTTTTTGTTTCATTTTTTTTGTAGAAGCTAAAGTCTGAAAATCATTGTATCAATGTGTTATACTTCAATCGGTTATCATTTGACTTTTCTTATGTAATTGTTTTGTAATTATACTTTAAAAGGTTATTATTTGAGCTTTTATTATTATGTAAGTGCTTTGTAATTAAAACTTTGGCAAAATTACCGTTTGCAGCATAGAACTTTAGCTAAGTTTAATGAACGATTGAAAAATGAATTTTAATTAAAAAAAATAAGTGAGCTATCGTTTTGTAAATTAGCTTTTTGCACATTTTTTTTAAATAAAAATAAAAATATGAAGAACAAGTTTGAAAATCGAAAATACGTAGTTGGAGGAATTGTAATTCTGATAACAATCATTTTTATTATTCAATTGTTTTTACTTCAAGTAGTAGATACAGCTTATAAAATATCTGCCGATAACAATGTTTTCAGGTATGTAACGGAATATCCGGGAAGAGGTTTGATAAAAGATAGAAATGGGAAACTGCTTGTTTACAACGAGGTAGCTTACGATTTAGAAGTAGTTCCCAATTTTATGCGGGCTTTTGATACCCTTGAATTTTGTAAAATTTTGGATATTTCAAAAGAAAAATTGGTTGAAGGCATTCAAAAAGCTAAAATGTATTCCAAATATAAGCCTTCGGTGGTTGTGAAACAAATTTCATCGAAGAAATATGCTATTTTGCAGGAAACTTTGTATAAATTTCCGGGTTTTGCGGTTCGCACCCGAACGCTTCGCAAATATCCCGAACCCATTGCTGCTCACGTGTTAGGCTATGTGGGCGAGGTAAACGATAAAATTATTGCCAACGACCCTTATTACAAATCGGGCGACTACATCGGAATCAGCGGAATTGAACGCTCTTACGAAAAAGAAGTGAGGGGAAAAAAAGGCGTGAAAATTTATTTGGTTGATGTACACAACAGCATCAAAGGCAGTTACAAAGACGGTGCTTTTGATACGGCTTCGGTTGTGGGTTCAAATATTACAACTACTTTAGATGCTGAGCTTCAATCGTATGGTGAAAAATTGATGCTCAATAAAATAGGCAGTATTGTAGCCATTGAGCCTGCTACGGGCGAAATTTTGGCTCTAATTACTTCGCCTACTTACAATTCCAATTTGCTGGTGGGGCAGGAACGCACCAAGAATTATCAAATGCTTGAAAATGATAAACTTAAACCGCTTTTTAATAGAGCATTGATGGCTCGCTATCCTCCGGGTTCTACCTTTAAACTTATCAATGCGCTTGTGGGTTTGCAAGAAGGAATTATAACAACCAACAGTGCTTTCTCATGCAATGGAGGCTATCACGTGGGAAGTTTTACGGTAGGCTGCCACCATGGCGGGTCGATTGATTTTTTACATTCCATACAAGGTTCGTGCAATTCGTACTATTGCAATGTTTTTCAGCGTATTCTCGACGATAAAAAATACGGTAAAGTGTCTGTAGCTTACAACAATTGGCGAAAGCATTTGGCGTCCTTTGGAATTGGCAGAAAACTCGACATTGATTTAAGTTCCGAATTGAGTAGTTTTGTGCCAACGGTAGAATATTACGATAAAATTTACGGCAAAGACCGTTGGAAATCGTTGTGGATTATTTCGATGGCAATCGGGCAAGGCGAGTTGGGCATTACACCCATTCACATAGCTAATTTAACTGCCACCATTGCCAACAGAGGTTATTACATTACTCCTCACATTATCAAAAGCATAGAAGGAAAAAAATCAATTAACAAAAAATATTTGGAAAAGCATTACACAACCATCGACAAAAAACATTTTGAACCGGTTGTGGACGGAATGGAATTGGTAATTACTTCAGGTACAGCCACTCGCGCACGCTTAAACGGTGTAAGCATTTGCGGAAAAACCGGAACTGCCGAAAATCCGCATGGCACTGACCACTCTATTTTTGTAGCTTTTGCGCCAAAGCACAATCCGAAAATTGCAATAGCCGTTTATATTGAAAACGGCGGATTTGGTTCAACTTGGGCTGCCCCGATTGCCAGTTTGATGATTGAAAAATATTTGACCGATACTATTTCGCGCCCTTTGATGGAACAAAAAATGATAGAAGCCAACTTAATTAACGTTAAATAAATGACAACGCGCAAAGTTAATATTGTTAAAAGTGCCGATTGGGTTACCATTATGTTGTATCTAATGCTAACATTGATGGGGTGGTTTAATATTTATGCAGCCGTTTACAACGATGAATACAGTAATATTTTTGATTTTTCGCAAAGATATGGAAAACAATTGGTTTGGATAGGATTTGCATTACTAATAGCCTTTTTACTTTTTGTGGTGGACAATAAAGCGTATCACTTTTTTGCCTATTTTATTTATGCTACGGTAGTTGTTGTCTTGCTGAGTGTTTTATTTTTTGGTAAAGAAGTCAATGGCGCACGGGCTTGGTTTGAGATAGGTCCGGTAGGTTTGCAACCGGCAGAATTTGGTAAATTTGCCACTGGGCTTGCCATTGCAAGGTTTTTAAGTTCGTTCAATATCAAAATACATAAGTTTGAAAATCTGTTCATTTTAGGTGCTGTCATTTTAACGCCCGTTATTTTAATTATTTTTCAAAACGATGTAGGCTCTGCCATTGTTTATGTAGCTTTTGTTTTAGTCCTTTTTAGAGAAGGCTTAACTCCTTGGGTTTTGCTGGTTGGAGTGGTTATTTTGGTTCTCTTTTTTGCTTCTCTTTTGGCTCAACCCATTACCGTTTTAATTGCACTGTATTTTTTCTCAGCCATACTTTATCGGTTAAACAATAATAAAGCTTTGCGCGAAATAACCATCGCAACCGGCATAATTAGTGCCATTGGACTGATTATGTGGATAGTGGTTTACTTTTTTAAACTAAAAATAAGCTTATATACCGTATTAATTATTTCGTTGGTTTTGGCTGGAATTTATTTTTTATACTATGCTTACAAAAAAAATTTAAAAGTTGTTTTGTTTATCATTGCTTTTTTTGCGGGAAGCATATTTTTTTCATTTTCAGTAGATTATGTTTTTAATAATATTTTGCAGCCACACCAACAAAAACGCATCAACGTACTTTTGAATAAAGATGTAGATGTAAAAAGTGCCGGCTACAATGTTCATCAATCGAAAATTGCCATTGGTTCGGGCGGATTTTACGGAAAAGGCTATCTCAAAGGAACTCAAACCAAATTTAATTTCGTACCCGAACAAAGTACCGATTTTATTTTTTGTACCGTAGGCGAAGAATGGGGATTTATAGGCAGTGTAACAGTTTTACTCCTTTTTGTTTTCCTCATTTTGCGAATTATCTATATGGCAGAACGGCAACGCTCCAGTTTTGGGCGAATCTACGGATACAGTGTTGCATCTATTTTATTCATTCACGTAGCCGTAAATATTGGCATGACCATTGGTTTATCGCCCGTTATAGGCATTCCTTTGCCATTTTTTAGCTATGGAGGCTCTTCGCTTTGGGCTTTTACGGTGTTACTTTTTATATTCGTGCGCCTTGACGCTTCGCGAATGGAATTGTTTTAATTTTTATAAAAAAAATCTAATATCGACAAGTCCATTGCTAACAAACCGAAAAACCAGTGTATCAATTAGACTAAAAACGGGATAAATTTTAATATTTTTTATACCGTAACTACAACTTTTCCAAAGTTTTAGAACTTTGGAAAAGTTAAATTATAAACCGTTTGCAGTATATTTACAAAATGTACAAAAATTAATCATTCATTCCTACTTTACAAAGTTCGTTTTTATCGGCTCAACTGGCGGGGGCGTTCCGAGCGACCCCGTTGCTAATAACATCTCAACAAATAAGCGTGCAAATAGCATCGGGGTCGCTCCGAGCGACCCCGTTGCTAATAACATCTCAACAAATAAGCGTGCAAATAGCATCGGGGTCGCTCCGAGCGACCCCGATGCTCATAACATCTGAGCGTTTAATTTCACGAACGACTCTTTTAAAGCCACCGAATGAACATTTAAAAGATATTTCTGAACATTTAAAGCGGCAGGCGACTCCCTTAAAGAATATTTGTGAAGGTTTAGAAGATATTTATGCACATTTAGAAGATATTTATGCACATTTAGAAGATATTTATGAACGTTTAAATGATATTTGTGAATGTTTAAATGATATTTGTGAATGATAAAAAAATACGTATTCAGCTTTAATGGGCAAAATTCATCAAAAAACCTTTAAAAATTCATAAATATCATTTAAACGTCCATAAATATCATTTTGGAAACCATAAATATCATTTAAACTACCATAAATATGTTTTAGGCAACCATAAATATCTTTTCAGCAACCATAAATATGTTTTGGACGAGTATAAATATGTTTTGGACAAGTATAAATATGTTTTGGGCAACCATAAATATGTTTTGGGCGAGTATAAATATGTTTTGGGCAACCATAAATATGTTTTGAACGAGTCACCCGCCGCTTTAAACGTTCATAAATATCTTTTAAACGTTCATTCCGGCACTTTAAACGTATCGTCCGTAAAGTTAAATGTTCATTCGGCAGCTTTAAACGTATCGTCCGTAAAGTTAAATGTTCATTCGGCAGCTTTAAACGTATCGTCCGTAAAGTTAAATGTTCATTCGGCAGCTTTAAATGAATGGTTTGCACGGTTAAATGTTCACTTGGCAGCTTTAAAGGATTGGTTTGCAGGCTTAAAAATGAGTTTCTATATTTTTAAACTTTATATAAAAAAACAAATTAAATACTGATTGATTTTATTAAACTGAAGTTCAATGATTTATATTAATTGGCTGAAGATTTTGTAATTAAGCAATTATACTTTAAACGGTTATAATTTGAGCTTTTGTTTTTATGTAAGTGCTTTGTAATTAAAACTTTGGCAAAGTTACCGTTTGCAGTATAGATAAAAGTATATTTTTTTAAACCAAAAGCCTAATCCCTAAAACCGAATATCTATTTCACTTTAGTATAACTTAAATTTAACAAAATAAAAATATACAATTTATCTTTACTTTTATAAAAATATCTACTTTTGCCATGCAATAAAATTTTGTACTTTTACTTTTTTTATATAAAAATTATCAAAATTCAATAAATAAATAGAACTAAACCATTTTTTTAACGATGAAGATATTTATACAAATTATTTACAAATTAACGTTACTATTGGCGTTTATTTTGATTATGCAAATGGCTGCGGCGCAACCTTGGACAGAAAGTTTTGAAGACAAGAGCGGTAGTACTTATTTAACAACCTTCACCTGTGCTGCCAGCGGCACGTGGACAGCTTTGAGTGCCGGAAACTTTGATTTAGCACCCGGACGCATCGACAATCAAAGTGTGGCAATAAATGATGACACACCCGATGCCCACATTACCACGCCGCAACTTAATACCTGCGGAACAGTTTCATTTTGGTACAAACAACGCAGCGGCGATGCCAATGATGTGTTCGATTTGCAAATTTCGATAGATGGAGGAGCTTTTACCACGCTCATATCGCAAAACTACAACGGAGCAAGTTCTTATACTCAGTTTTCTTACAATGTAAACTCTTCAAGCACCAATGCAAAAATAAGAGTACGAAACAATAACAGAGCCGGACATCTGATTATTGACGATTTCTCGGTTACTCAATATGCAGCCACTGCAACTCCCCCCGTCATCTCAAACATCACACGCACACCTTCGGGAGCAGTAACTTCTTCGCAATCGGTTTCTGTTTCGGCTGATG
>DYNA01000221.1 GCA_020721325.1 Paludibacter propionicigenes | reverse complement strand
CTATTTTTTTACTATTCGAATTTATATTTTTAACTTCGTAAAGTAGAATTAATGAAACCTGTAAATGCTGTCCACGATGGAACAAGCGTTTTCATACCTTCGCAAAGCAAGTCTTCTTCTTCTACCCAATGTTGGTAAAGCGTAAATTCTTTTACTTCGCCTAAATCGTGGGCGCGGTATGTTTGTGAGTTGATTTCAATATTAACACTGTTTAAATCGTATTTAAAAATTTGATATTCGCCATCAATATTTTTTATACTGATACTGATTTTTTCAATTTCAGCCCACAAGTTGCCTTCAATTACAAATGGTAATTCTTTCATCATGGATTTTCCAAAACGTTTTTTTGAATTTATTATTTCCGGCTTTGATTTGTCCGAAAACCACAAATAACCTTCGTAGTTAAAATCGGGGATTTCGTTTATATCTATTTTATTCATGATTTTAATTTTATGAGTTCATAATTTCCGGTAAAAACGCCGTGTCCTTTTGCCGTATTACCGCCGAGTTGTAAATTTCCATTTTTCAAATCATCTAAAGCTGCTTCAAATGCTTTTTTGATATTTTCATCTATAAAAGCTTCTTTCTCCACATAAATATCCATTGTAAATTGCTTTTGGGTTTTTACGGCTTTTTCGGAATATAATGCACCATCACGACCGCCACCCGTAAATCGGTCAATGGAAACGTGATTGAAAATATGCTCATCATTTTCTGAAAAATCTTCGTAAACATCTGAAAATATGATTTTCCCACGCGCACCATCTTCTTTAAGTTTTGTGTTTTTTTCGTACCCAAAGAGTTTTCTTACGGCTTCGTTTTCCTTACCTGTAAAAGTAGGAAATGCCGATTTATTAACTTTTTGTTCCGATAGTTTTGTTTCATAATCCAGCCATATTTGAGAATTTTTAACTGCCTCATCGCAAGATAAAAGTTTAAGTTTCTCTTGCATTTCGGCAAGTCTCTGCATCTGATTTTCGTATTGACTTGAAAAATTCGCTAAATCTTCCTCTGAAATATTTTCAATGGGCGCATTATTTACTGTTTTTTCAATTTCAGAAAGTAGATTATTGATTTCAATTTCTAAATTGGCAATTTCGGTTTGTTCAAAAGCCTTTACTAATTCAAAATCTTCGATTTCAATTTTTGTTTTTTTCTCGATAAAGCTTTCGTGCTTTTTATTGAAATGAAATGCGGTACGATGTGCTAATGCTCCTTTTATGGAAGTTGCTGGAATAAGAATTTTGCCAAAATGTTGTTTTTCAGGGAAATAATCGACCAATTTTGGATTCCTACCTTCATTGTCCCAAACAAAATAGCTCTCGGTTTTGGGTATGGCATCGGCTTGTTTATTGCCAAAACCGGCACCAAACAAATAAAAACTTTCAGGTATAAGTTTTAATTTGTAATGTTTCCAATCCGAATTTTCCGTTTCGGTTTTGTAGTCGTTCCATTCCGAAATATCAGCATTCAAACTGCTGCTTAAATTCAAATATTCATTCAATTCATCGGATTTTTCTAAATCAAAAATTTTGGTTTTACACGAAAGTAAATTGAATGCACCAAAACCTTTTCTTGTACCAGCACCTATGCGAAAAGTAGGGCAATGAAACGCATCAATTATAGATTTCCAAAATGCTGCGTCTTGTTCATCAGCATTCGCTTCTAATTCAAGAGAAAAAGCAAAACGAGTTCCTTTAAAAACGATTTGCTCATCAAATTTACCATGTTGCGCCGTGTCTGCTGTTCCTTTGTCGGTAATTCGCACATGGTCACGTTCGGGCAGTTTGTTGAAATGCTTTAAAAAATCTGAATTTTCGGTATCACTAAGTCCTTCAATGGCTTTTCCATTTTCATCTATTAAGTAGGCAGATGAAACGATTAAGTCGCTGCCTTTGCACTCAATGACGCTTGAAACGATTAAGTCGCTGCCTTTGCACTCAATGACGCTTTTTTGTTGTTTCTTTAACTCTCGAATTTCCTCTTGACTTAACTGAAATCCAAAGATAGGTTTATATTTCTCCTTTAATTTTTCGCTTTTACCATCTTCTAACAAATGTCTTAACACTCCAGTAAGACTTGTGCCGGGAATGTAGGGCAAATTATTGGCATCACGAGCGATAAGTCTATCAACGGTAAGCCCTTTTTCGCCGCTGCCTATTGCCAAAGGTGTGGCGGCTTCTATAGTAAAATGTGCTATATATCTTGCTTTATTTTTCATACCTCAATTTTTTGAATGTTTTGCCATTACAGATGCTAATTTGGTTACGAATTCAAATTTATTATCACCATGGATTGCTGTAATGGCTTCTTCTAATTTTGCTCTGCGTTCGTTTTTTCGCCAAAGGTTTTCTGATTGTCCGTGATAAAGAAAACCAATTTCTTTATTGAAAAGTAATTCCATTAGTGTTTCATTATTCGCAGAATATTTGGCATATTTTCGGATTTGTCCCCATTGGCTTGCTGTAATTTCAGAATAACGAGATTTGTTGTTTTCGGCAAAAAAATTAACTTTTTTGTCAATATCAAATTCCGAATTTTTTAAATCTACCTGTTTTTGCAGATAAGCAATTAGCAAATCATCGTTTTCGCCTTTTTCTGTATGAGTAAAAAACTCTTTGGTTTTATTGCTATCCGTTGTTTTGAGTTTTAAATCCAATTTTTCGTTTTCATTTACTAAAAATTCTGGATTTATCAATATTTTCCCAAAACCTTCAGCCAAATGACTGCCTATGCCTTTTTCAATATTCGCGGTATCAATTTCAACTTTTGTTTCAACTACGAAAACAGAACCCTTTACAATAATTTGTCGGTCGGCATCGCGGTTGTAGCGTTTACGGTTCCAAGTTTGATAATTGCGTGTTCGGATTTGTGATTTATCCCAAAGAATTTTTGAACCATCTGGCAATTTTATATCTTCGATTGATGGCTGCAAGGTATTTTTTCCGTCTTTATCGTAAAAACAAAGGTTACTTTCGGCATAAATGCAAATTTCGCCTGCCGATATTTTTGTATTTTCAGTTGAAACTTCACCAATTTTTGTTATGTCTGCTAAGCCATATTGCGCAGAACGCGAACGTCCGATACGTTTTTTCCCAATTAAAACATTCTCAATTTCTTTAATGTATTGCTCATTATCGTATTCAATATGAAAAATCCAATCTGTTCCAGCTTTTAAAGCAAAGTAGCCAAACATTTGACTTTCAGCAGAACGTTTATTTGTTCTATCGTAAGCTGTTTTTATGGAAAAACTATTTTCAACCGAAAGTAATTTTTCCGTTGTAAAATATCCGTTTCGGGCTTGTTTTAATTGAGTGCCTTCTTCAATAAACTCTTCGAGTGTTTTTGTTCCAGACAATTTGTGATGCAAATATATTTCATCAGTCAATTTTTTACCTTTAATATAAAACCAACTTGCGGGAACTTTCAGACTGCGTTCTTTTTCAAAACTTAAATGAGCATCGCCAAAACGAACAGTTCCATTATGAAAAATATCTAAGGTTTTCTCATGATTTTGCTCATCGTAAATTTTTGAAACAATGCCGAGAAATTTACTGCCGGGAATATAATCTAATGGCTCGCTATTGCCTTCGCTGGCAGCTTTTGAGCTTAAAACAGTATCGCTTAATAATTTACAATTATATGCTATTTTTTTCATGCTTCGTTAATTTTAGAGATTTCACATCTACCTAAACCTCTGTTTCGATTTAGTCCGAGCCGTTTAACATATTTGAAACACAATTCCATTTGCGGCTCGTATTTCTTATCAAAATCATATATTTCGGCGTATAATTCTACGGGAACGGTAACTTCCATTTGTCGCAAACTAAAATCTTTTGCTTGACCATTTTCGTCAATTTGTGTTGAAGCAATTGATTTATACAAATAGCTTGGCTGTATTTCTTTATTAATTACCAGCTTGTAAATGTTATCTGAAAATCTTGCATCAGAAAAAAAGCTATCGGCTTCTTTTACTTCATGTTCATCTTCCGTTTTAGCGCCTTTGGGAAGTTGTTCACCAAAAACTGAATGGATAAAATCTTTTGAAATCAGTTTGGAATTTAATTCTTTGAGATTTTCCGCTGCTTCGCGAAATAAACCTTTTAATGTTTTACCCGGCAAAATAGGCAAACCGTGTTCGTCTTTTAAAACGGTTAAATCGACATCGGCTCCAGTGCTTAAACCTGAACTTGTGTGCCAATAATCTAAAAATTTGATTTTATATTTCATGCTTTTGGGTTTTCAATGTTCGACAATGCAATTATATCGTAAATGTGCGTTTTTTCTTTTGGTTCAACCTTCAAGTCTAAACTCTTTACATAACCGGAATTTAATTTAATAATACGTTCCATGAGTTGTTTTGCGCTTTCTGGCGAATGATGTAACTCGTTTAGCCAATTTCGCAAACCGGATTTCGGGGCATTATCTTCGTTAATTGTCTTTAATTGTTTGTTTAACCGTTTTACTGTTGGTTTGTTTAATGTTTCGTCCAAATAATAAGGACCGTTTACAAAACTTACACTTTTGGCAGTCAATTCTTTTTCGATAATATCTTTATCAAAATTTTCTGTAAAACTCGATTGCACTTTGTGGAACATTAATGCTGAAGGCGTAAATTCTTTATTGATTTCTTTTGCTTGCTTTTTGGCAAAACTGCACAATTCTTCGGCTAAATTTACCGCATAATGGAAAGGATATTTGGGTTTTATGTATGCAATTCCGGCACAAGCCGTTAAACCATTTTCAAATTCTGTAACTCCATATTCTTTAACAAGTTTTGAAAATTTATTTTTAGTTTCAAGCTCAAATTCTTGTAAAAAAGTATCCGTAAAATTTAAAGCCAAATCGCCGCGGATAACAACCGTTAAGTCATCTCCTCCGATTACAATCGGGCGTATTGGCATTTTGCTTTCGCCGTCATGTATTGCAACCACTTTATTGTATGCTGTTTGCGCAGCTGTAATAGTTGCTTCGTCTAATTTTAATGAAAATTCTTTAAAAGCTTCATGCAAATTTGATTTTCCATTCCCTTTTAGGCTTTTTGCCATTTTTTGAATGAATTTCCCTAAATTATTGCCATCAGCATGTATTACGGCAATCCAATTTTTATTGCCTTTTTGTCCTTTTGCAATATCATCGACTTCAAAAGTAAAGTCCTTTTTCTCTATTTGCTTTCCTGTAAGTTTTATTGACAAACTTAAAACAGAACTATCAACTTGCTTTTGTTTTAAAACTTGAGCTTTATCAATTGCTTTTATGTTCTTTTTATCCTTATCATCAATATCTACACTTGCATTTCCGGTATTTCTGGCACGTTCGGAAATCATTAGTGCCAGATAAAGAGATGCTTTAACGCGGTTACGCTGTATTTTTAGATTTTGCTCTAATTGATTGATGTTGTCTTGTTGAAGTTCACCTTCAAATTTTACAACAGACTGACTGATTGCAATTCCGGGCGCATTTTCCATTATTTGTTTTGGAAAAGTTAAAACAACTTGTTCGCAATCTTGTTTGCTTTCAAAAACATATTTAATGTTTCCGGCTGCTCGCATAATTACATTATCATCAATTATCAGATGATTATGTTCCATGCAGAAATTCGCAAACTCAGTAGTACAAATCTGCTCCACCAGTTCGCTTGCCCCAACAATCTCTTTGAGCTTGCTGGTTTCAAATATAAAACTTTGAATGCCTTGAACGGAGGCGCCGTATAAATATTTAATCATACAATTACAATTTTAACTTATAATTTTTAATCATTTTTTTTATTATAATAAAAAATAAATATTTTCAAATTCAAAAAAAAATAAATTTTAATCACTTGTTTTTCAAACAATTAAAATAAAAAAAAGTGTCCAAATCAAGTATAAAAATGTCTTTAGAATGTGAAGACTCTGTTTCGAGTTTTTCACTGCAAAGATAAAACACAAAATAACGCACTTCGTGTCCATTTCTATATTTTTTTTTAAAGTTAAGTTGTTTTAAATAAGCATTTTACAAATAACAACAATAAAATAATTTTTTCTGGGGTATATACAATACACCAATCTATATACATAAATATGTTA
>DYNA01000058.1 GCA_020721325.1 Paludibacter propionicigenes | reverse complement strand
AATCTCTTTTTTCGTCCGAATTTTCGCCAAAACCGGAACGTTTGGGTCTGAAATCATGGTTTGTTTCTTCAGATTCAGAATTTCGAAATGACTTTTTATTTGAGAATCGTTTGGATTTGTCTTGATAAGGTGATTTTTTAAAATTATCGCTTGAATTTCTTTCTCTTTTAAAACTTGAATTGTCAAATGAAGGATTATCTTCTTGGTTGCTATCCGAGTCAAAATCAGATGTTTCTTTTTGCTTTTCGGGTTTTGAGCCGCGCAAATAGATAACCAACCCGTTTAAAAAATTTCTTAACATTTGGTCGCCACATTCTTTGTATTTTTCGTTTTCTTCACTTCTAAAAATAGCTCCCAATTCACTCTCTGTGGCTTTAAAATCAACCAATTGCAAGATTTCTATTATATCCAAATTGGTTAGTTGCAAGGCTACACGCAACTTCTTCATTATTTCATTGTTACTCATTACTGATTTTTAAATTGTTAAAATATATATTGTTAAATTTTAAATGGTTAAACGGTTCTATGTGAAATAAATTAAATTAAAAAAAAGTTTGCCAAATAATTTTTAATCAATTTGATTTTTGTGGAAAAAGAAAAATTATTCGGTATTAAGTCAAAAACAGTTGATTAACCAGCGAAGTAACTCGCAGTTAAGTATATTCAAATCAATAATCAACGGAATTAAGCCGACAAAAAATATTGTTTCCAAATTTTAAAAATGGTTAAATTTTTCAATTATTTTTTTTTTTTTGAATTTAACAATAGAACGATTTAACCATTTACCAATGAAATCTTAAACAGTTTTTTCAATACTTTCAAGAATTTCTTCAATTGTTTTAGTAGAATTTGGAAGCAAATTTGGCGGACATTTGCCCGCTAAAGTTTTAATAATGTATCGTTTACATTTTTTCATGCCTTCTTCACCTGCAAGGCAATATAAATTTTTATATACACTAACGTACTTAGCATCTAAAAATCCTTGAAAAATAGGACAAGCAGATGTGTTTGGACAAGCTTCATTTGCCATAATTGATTTTGGTTTTAAATGCAGTTTTATTTTTAGCAAAAGTAATTTCATTTTTTGTTTTAAACAAAAATACTTTTATTTTACAAAAATATTTTACAATATGTATGACATTTTCTAAAAATTTACAGCTTGGAATTTAGCTAATTTAAAAATATCGTCTGTATTTAAAAATTGAAGGGAATTTTTCAATATGAATGACATTTTTTATGTAAAATATTGAAAATCAATTGCCCCGACCTTTAGGTCGGTGATAAATAAAAAGCAATGAATTTCAGGGCTTTAGCCCTTTGCATTTTGAAAAGTGTCGCACATATAATTAGTATAATATCAATTGTTTATAAAAAATACGTACAAATTAATTGTTAATATTCAGTTTATTAATACGTTAATATGACTAAATTCGGTTTTTTTAGAAACTATAAAATAGTATAAGCTACCGAAATTTTAAAAACTGACAAAATTAGGTATTTTTGCGAAATGATAAAATTAAATTTAAAATTGTTTTTTTTGTATTTCCTTAAATCCGCAAGGTATCGTATCAATCTGTTGATACATAGATTATTGATTATTATTTTTTTCCCATTTTACAAACACTTGAATAAGATAACTTTCGAATTTTTGATGTAAAATAAAAAGGTACAAATTTTATTTTTTTACTTTTTTTTTGAAAAAAATATTATTTTTGCTGCAAAATGACAGTATTTTTTTTTGAACTTTTTAATTTAAAAAAAGGAAAAGATTTTTTTAACTTTTTAAGAATCAGCGTTTTATAGAAAATTAAAAAGTAGAACTATTAAAATAGCAAAATCCGATAGGTTTTATTTGAAGACCAACCGGCTAATTCTTTTTTTATCACTCAAATTAAATGAAACTTAAAAGGTTTAATTTGTTGTATTTTAGTGATTTACATAAAAAAGAATTGGGGATTTAAAATACGGTAAAAAAAATTAATAGCAATTAAAATATCCAACAAAGATGCAATTATTATTTATCAGCGGAGCAGAAATATTTGTAATATTATTTGTAATTGTTTTGCTTTTTGGAGCGGACAAAATACCGGAATTAGCTCGCGGTCTTGCCAAAGGTATGAACGAAGTGAAAAAAGTAACCAGCGAAATAAAACGCGAAATAGACCAAAACGAAGTTGTAAAAACGGTTAAAGATACAACAACCGAAATTCAAGACTCTGTAAAATCGGGAACGCACGAAATTACCGATACTATAGACGATGTAACCCGCGAAGTAAATAAAATAAAACGTTAAAAATTGATTGAAACCCAAACCAAACTAATTATTTACTTCACATTAAGTATTTTTTTTAAAAATGCTATTTTAGGTTATCAAATCGTTAATAAATAGAATAAAATTGAAACCATTTTTTTTTTTTTTCGTTATAAAGATTGAACTCATTTAGAAAACTTATTTTGTATTTTTAAAAAAAATATTAAAATGCGTAATATAAATATAGAAATAAAATCGAAATTTGAGAACCACGAAAAAGTGCGCAAAACTTTAAAAAGTTTGCACGCAGAGTATATTGGGATTGATTTTCAGACCGAAACGTATTTTAATGTAAAAAATGGAAGCTTAAAATTACGCGAAGGCAACATAGAAAATAAATTGGTTTATCAAGACATTGACGAACCACAAAGTATATTATTGTACCATACTCAAAAAAATTCTCTTTTAAAAGATATTTTAGCAAAATCTTACGGAATTTATGAAATAATTGAAAAACATCGCGAAGTTTACAGAATAAAAAATGTTTATTTTTACATAGATTTTGTAAGCAACGAAGGGAATTTTATAGGCATAGAAGCTCAAGGGCGCAATAATTCGCACACTAAAGAAGAATTGGAAGAACTTTGTCAAAGTTACATACAAACTTTTGGAATCTCGCAATGGGAATACGTTCAAAATTCGTACACCGACAAGCTTGACCAATTGACAAATAGTAATTTATACGCTGCTTAAAACCAAATAATCAATACGTTACATGTATATTGATACACACACACATTTATTTTTAGAAGAGTTTGACTCAGACTTAGCCCAAGTTATTGAGCGTGCCGAAAAAGTGGGAGTAAGAAGTTTTATTTTGCCCAATGTAGATAGCCAAAAGGCGCAAAAATTAATAGAATTATCAAAATTATATCCGCAAAAATTTTTTCCATTAATGGGTTTACACCCTTCTTCTGTAACTGAAAATTATAAGGAAGAACTTCAAATAGTGGAGAATTATTTAGAATCGTATCCATTTTTTGGAATTGGCGAAATAGGAATTGATTTGTACTGGGACAAAACCTTTGTAAATGAACAAATTATAGCGTTTCGACATCAAATAGGCTTGGCGCGAAAATACCATTTGCCCATCGTTATACATGTGCGCAATTCTTTTTCAGAGATTTTCGAATCGCTCGAATCCGAACTTTCTGAATTTGGAAATTTACCCAAAGGTGTTTTTCACTGTTTTACGGGCAATCTTGAGCAAGCCCAAAAAGCCATTTCTTTGGGTTTTTACTTAGGAATAGGCGGTGTGGTAACTTTCAAAAATTCCGGTTTAGACAAAGTGTTAGAAAATATTCCGCTTTCGCATCTTTTGCTCGAAACCGATTCGCCTTATTTAGCACCCACGCCACACAGAGGCAAAAGAAATGAAAGTGCTTATATTCCATTGATTGCAAATAAATTAGCTCAAATTTATCAAACAAACATCAACGAAATTGCAAAAAAGACAACGCAAAATGCAAATGCTCTTTTTTTTAATTTAAAAATTTAAAAATTTGAAAAAAAATAATAATTTAACAATTTAACAATTTAACAATTTAACAATTTAACAAAAGAACAATAGAATTAAGTGCAACGAACCAAAATATTGCTTATCTATACAGGCGGCACCATTGGAATGATGCAAAATCCCGAAACCAATTCATTGCTTCCGTTTGATTTTAGTCAAATAGTAACCCATGTGCCGGAATTGCAACGATTTGATTACGAGATTGAAAGCATATCATTTGAGTCTCCGGTCGATTCTTCCGATGTCAATCAAGAATTGTGGCTCAAATTGGTGGAAATTATCGGCGAGCATTACGATACATGCGAAGGATTTGTAATCCTTCACGGAACCGATACAATGGCTTACACGGCTTCGGCACTAAGTTTTATGCTCGAGAACCTCGACAAATCGGTTATTTTAACCGGTTCGCAATTGCCCATTGGCGTTTTGCGAACCGACGGCAAAGAAAACATCATTACTTCCATAGAAATAGCAGCTTCAAAACGATTTGGAAAATCGGTTGTACCCGAAGTTTGTGTTTATTTTGAAAACAATTTGTATAGAGGAAACCGAGTAACTAAAAGCAGTACCGAAGGATTTAATGCCTTTCAGTCCAATAATTATCCGCCTTTGGCTACGGTGGGAGTTCACATCAATTTTAATTATTCACACATCAATTATTCAAAACAAAATAGACATTTAAAAATATATAAGAAACTAAACAATCAAGTAGCTATTTTAAAACTTTTTCCCGGCATAAGCCTTGAAGTGTTAAATGCACTTTTTAATATAGAAAATCTCAGAGCAGTTGTTTTAGAAACATTTGGAGCAGGAAATGCACCAAGCAATAGTCTTTTTTTAGACACTATTAAAAAGGCAATAAAAAAAAGAATTATAATTTTAAATGTAACACAGTGTAAATCAGGCAGTGTGAACATGGGACAGTATGATACAAGCCGAGAATTGCTAAATATTGGAGTTTTGAGTGGTTTCGATATAACTGCCGAAGCCGCGGTAACCAAACTAATGCACCTCTTAGGCGAAAAAGAAAATATAAGCGACATTATTTACGAGTTAAAGAACTCAATATCAGGCGAATTAACAATAAATACCTATCAATAAAAAAAAAGTTTTTTTTGGTAAAAAAACGACAAAACTTAATATTTGTTAAAAAAAACATATAATTTTTTTAGTTTTTTTTGCAATTCAAATTTTTTTTGTACTTTCGGCCTTTGAAATATGGCTATAAATACACAAAAAAATTGTAAGGAGAGATGGCCGAGTGGACTAAGGCGCACGCCTGGAAAGTGTGTATTCGGCTTGAAACCGAATCGTGGGTTCGAATCCCACTCTCTCCGCATAAAAAAAAAGTATAAATAGTCAAAAAACGAATTTAATTCAAACAATAAAATAATTTAATTCAAGATTTTAGTTACATTAAAATTTCAAACAGGTTATGAAAAAATTATTATCATTTATTGCCATTTTCGGTATGCTTACAATAGGTATGTCGTTCAATGCTTTAGCACAAGATGAAACTGCAACAGAGGCAAAACCAGACTCTACAGCCGTAGAAGAACCCAAAGCCGAAACTACAGAAGAAACAACCGTTGAAGCGACTGAAGAAGAAGAAGTAACAGCCCACCAAGTAATAAAAATAAAATTTATTGAAGGGGGTGCCGGTTTTATGGGTATTGTACTTTTAACATTAATTATCGGTTTAGCGGTAGCTATTGAAAGAATTATTTATCTTAATTTAGCCGATGGCAACACTAAAAAATTGTTAGAAAAAATCGAAACTGCATTAAATGATGGTGGCGTAGAAGCAGCAAAAGAAGTTTGCCGTTCTACCAGCGGACCTGTTGCAAGTATTTTCTATCAAGGTCTCGACCGCTATGATGAAAGCATCGAAATGGTTGAAAAATCAGTTGTAGCTTATGGTGGCGTACAAGTAGGAAAATTAGAAAGCGGTTTGCCTTGGCTTTCACTTATGATTTCGTTGGCTCCTATGTTAGGATTTATGGGTACTGTGGTTGGTATGATTGACGCATTCGACGCCATTCAAGTAGCCGGCGATATTACACCTTCATTGGTTGCCGGTGGTATTAAAGTAGCTCTTATCACTACCGTAGGTGGTCTTATTGTGGCTATTATTTTGCAAGTTTTCTATAACTATATCATTTCAAAAATTGATGCCATAGTTAATAAAATGGACGATGCTTCCATTTCATTAATCGACATTTTAGTAAAAAACCAATCTAAATAATACAATACAATGAATAACACATTATTAAAAGGATTAAAGTTTTTCTTAGGCGGTTTACTTTTGGTAGCGGTGTTGATGGCTATTGCATATTTTAATGCAGTTGGTAATTTACACCCCGAAGCAAGCTTCGACCAACAAGATGAACAGTTAGGAAATCTAATTAATTTTTTCATGTATTTTGCCTACGCATTAGTATTTATAGCTATTGCATTAACCTTATTGTTTTCAATAGCTAAAATGGTATTGCAACCCAAAACTGCCATCAAAAGCATAGGTTCTATCGTGTTTTTAGCTATCATAGCTTTAATCGGTTGGAGTTTAGGCAGCGATGATATTTTAAATATTCCCGGATATGGCGGTACAGACAACGTTGCAGGAACGCTTCGTTTTTCAGACATGATTCTCTACACAATGTACATCATGTCAGGGATTTCGTTTGTGGTACTTATTTATGCAGAAGTCTCAAAATTATTCAAATAATTTTCAGCACTTTTTCAATGAAATATAAAGTTGATATGTTTTTCTAAAACATAAAACGATTTATGAAAATATAAAAAATAAATATTATGCCAAACAACAGAAAAGTTCCTGAGATAAATTCTACTTCTACTGCCGACATTGCGTTTATGCTTTTAATTTTTTTCATTGTATCTACTACCATGAGCATTGATGCGGGGATAACCCGTAAACTGCCTCCAATA
Source organism: Paludibacter propionicigenes (assembly GCA_020721325.1). Lineage (GTDB taxonomy): Bacteria > Bacteroidota > Bacteroidia > Bacteroidales > JAIFNL01 > JAIFNL01. The sequence continues at coordinate 15,772 of DYNA01000058.1, read as the reverse complement.
GAAGAAGACAAGCCGCAAGACCAACCGGAAGTAAAAGAAAGAAATGTATTTATTGTACTTATAAATAGAAACAACGATTTGTTTGTAGAAAACGGTCCAATGGATATCAGTGAATTGAAGGAGAAAACTCAAGAGTTCATTTTAAATCCAAATGATGCAGAAAATCTTCCTGAAAAAATTCTTCTTTCTAAAAAAAGAGACCAAGCTTTGCAGAAAAAAGAAAATGCTAAAGCTAAGGAAATTCAGAAAGCAATTGACATTTTTGGCGATAGGTATGTAACAAAAGGAGTGGTATCTTTGCAAAATGACATGAGTACAAAATACGAAGCATATATTAAGGTTCAAGATGAGCTTATGCGTGCTTTTAACGAATTACAAAATCAATTAGCCAAAGAAGCTTTTGGAAAAGAAATGGACGAGCTTACCGAAGAAGAACAAGACTTGGTAAAAGTAGTTTTTCCGTTGGCTATTTCGGAAGCTGAACCGGCAAAAGTAGGAGGAGGAAAGTAATATGTCAAAATTTAAGAAAAAAGGAAGTAACGAATTGCCTGCCATTTCTACAGCTTCGCTCCCCGATATTGTATTCATGCTTTTATTCTTCTTTATGGCTGCCACTACCATGCGCGAGGTTACTCTCAAAATTATTGTGCGTATGCCGGAAGCTTCGGAAGTTAAAAAATTGGAAAAAAAATCGCTGGTAAGTTATATTTACGTTGGAAAACCCAACAAGCAATACGAAAAAAAATTCGGTTCTGAACCTCGTATTCAATTAAACGATGCTTTAAAAGATATTCCAGACATTGGACAGTACATTGCATCGGAAAGAGAAAAAAGAGACGAAGCCGATATTCCTTTTATGACCACCGCGCTTAAAGTTGATGGTGATACCAAAATGGGTATCATTACCGATATTAAGCAAGAACTCAGAAAAAGTAATGCTCTAAAAATCAACTATTCTACTCGAAAGCTTATTCGATAAGTTTAGTTAATTTTATTTTTTTTAAAGGAACAACTTTTTTTTATTTTCATAAAAAGTTGTTCCTTTCTTTTTTGTTTATGCCCAAAATTTGCAATTTATTGCATTATTTTTTTAAAGGCACAATACCTATTCCCGGTCTGTTGGGCAAAGTTACTTTTCCTTCAACTATTTTCAAACCATCAAATTTATCGTTGCTAATTAACACGTTGCCATCGAGGTCAGCCCAATCAACCAATGGCGAAAGCTGTGCGGCAGCCGTAACGGCACACGAAGTTTCGGTCATGCAGCCTATCATCACTTTCATTTCCAAAGCACGAGCTATGGTAATCATTTTATGAGCTTCGCGCAAACCGGTACTTTTCATTAATTTTATGTTGATACCCGAATAAACACCTTTAAATTTTGGAATATCCGAAATTCGTTGAAACGCCTCATCAGCCATGATAGGCAGCGGACTATTTTGCGTAAGCCAAGCTATATCATCTATTTGAGCTTTGGGCAAGGGCTGTTCAATAAAAACAATACCTTGTTCCTTGAGCCAATGAATAAGGTCGAGTGCCTGCTGTTTGTCTTTCCAACCCTGATTCACATCAACATAAAGCGGCACATCGGTAACCGAGCGAACACTTTCAATCATTTCTTTGTCGTTTCCACCGCCCAATTTCACTTTTAAAACCTTAAAACCAGAAGCTTCGCGGGTTTTTTCTTTCACAACCTCCGGCGTATCAATACCAATGGTGTAAGAAGTTAAAGGAGTTTGCTCCGGATTGATGCCCCAAAGTTTATAAAGCGGCTGATTGACTATTTTACCAATTAAATCGTGCAAAGCAATATCAATGCAGGCTTTTGCAGCACCGTTTCCGGTATCGATGCCATCGATGTAGGCTAAAATATCGTTGAGCATAAACGGGTCTTTGAACTGGTCGAGTTTTACTTTGTTCAAAAATTTTGTAACACTTTCTTGCGATTCGCCTAAATACGGGGGCATTGAAGCTTCGCCGTAGCCAATTAAACCGTCAAATTCTATTTTAGTAAGCACTACCGGTGTGGTTTTTCGCGAAAAACCTGCCACTGTAAAAGTATGCTTTAGCTCCAAATCATAAGGTTCGAACGTTAATTTCATTTTTTTTGAATTATTTTTATTAAAAAAAACATTTGCATAAGAATTTGTACCAAATGTAACACCTAAGCCCGCAATTCCAAGCGATTTTAAAAAATTTCTTCTATCTAATTTCATGGTTAAATTTTTTTTTTTATAAAAATGAATAAAAGCATAAAACATTTATTGTTCATCATTGATTAATAAAAAATCACCCTTTACAATTAAAACAACTTTTATTTCACCAGCAAAATTATATATTTTTGAAAAGTAATCGAATTTTTTTACCTTTTTTTACGCCTTTCGGCAAAAAAATATTATTTTTAAAACCACAATAACAGAATCTGCAATAAAAAAGTATCATCAAATATAAGAAATATTCAATTATACTAAAAACGGGATAAATTGTAATATTTATTATTAGGGAACTTCAATTTTCCCAAATTTTTAAAAATTTTGGAAAAGTTAAATACAAAAGCGTTTGCAGTATAATAATTGTATTTTAGAGCAATACGTTTGTTAAAAAATATTATGCTTTCCATTTTCTCACAAAAATTAGAATAACCAATTTTCACCAAATCAAACATCTTCGACAGAATCAAAAAAGAGGAACATTCCAAAAAATACCGTTTTTCTTAAAAAAAAATATTTCTTTACACAAAAAAATTTTCATTGCCGTTAAAAAGTTTTTTGTATCTTTGTAATCAAAAATAAGCTTGGGCTGTTACTCATAACGCAATTACAAAATTATGAAAAAAACATTGGAAGAATACAAACAAGAGTTTAGTAAAAGACCGGATAAGTTTGATTGGAATAAACTCGAAGAAACCAAAAAGAAACTTAATGAATACTTGCAAGTAGTTAAAGCTTGTATAGCTGATTATCCTGATGAAAACATCGGCTATGAAGAATATGGTGAATTTATTGGAGAAAATTATGTTCCTATCGCCCCAATGGATGAGGCTGTAATTGAATTATCTGAACTTGTAAAGAAAGACAAAAGATACATTAGAACATTGGAATTTTTGATTCCAAAACTTTCCACCATACGCACAGAGAATAGGGAGGCTTTTTATTTAATTTATAAAGAAGAGACCAAAGAGTTTGCCAATGTTTATTTTTTATGCGGCGAAAGCCTCGCTGATATGGGGTTTAAAAAAGAAGCAGCTTACGAATACGAAACGGCTGTTAAATTAGGAGTAGATTACAAACGATTTATAGCATACTTAAATCCAATTATTAGTGGTCTTAGAATAAGAAATGAATTTTGCATTAAAGAGTTAGATATTGATAACTTAGACAATTGTAAAGAAATTTATTTTTTGGGTGAGAATGGAGTTGGCAAAACGCTACTTCTTCAATCCATTATCAACAGAATGAATGGTGAGGAAGAAGGCATTCATATAAGTTTGACAGAGTCAAGCTGGAATTCGATATACCACAATATTTTTGCCTACGGAACATCACGTTTTCGCACAGGCTCACATACTGACGATTATTTTGACAAAACAGGTTACGATACCTTATTTGATAGACATAAACTATTGCTAAATCCGATTAATTTTTTTAAAGATATTGATTATAGAGCAGAGAAAAAGCTAAGCCCGTTGAAAATTGAAATGATATTGAAAACTTTTGAAGAAATAATTGATTTTGACAACACAAAAAACTTTAAAATACAACAAGAGGGTATAAATTTTATATTTTACGAAAAAGGAACAAAGGTTGAATTTGAGCATCTTGCCGAAGGTTACCGGAGCGTAATGATTTGGCTTTGTGATTTATTAAGCCGACTGATTGAAAACCAACCATATATTGATAACTTAAAAGATTTTTACGGTGTTGTTTTGGTCGATGAGGTAGATATGTTTTTGCACCCGAAATGGGAATATTCTATTGTTAAAAAGTTAAGAGAAAAACTACCCAATATTCAATGGTTTTTTACCACACACAGCCCTATGCTCATACTTGGAGCTTCGAAAGATGCCGTATTTTACAAACTCTACAAAGAAAACGGCATCACAAAAATAAGCGAACAATGGAAAAGTAGCGATATAGATATTTTGCTTGCCAATGGAATACTCACTTCGCCTTTGTTTGATATGGACTCAGCTCGAATGCGAGCTTACAACGAAAAAGAAAAAGAACTTGATACAAATATAAATTATTGGTATAGCAAAATAGACAAAAACATAAAGCAAGAGATACAAGAACGAAAGAAAAACGGGGAAAGTTATTTTTCGCAAGACGAAATAAAGAAAATTGTAGATGATTCTATTTCGAAAATATAAAACGGCTTAACAAATGATTAGAGTAGCAAAGGATTTGAAAAACGTACCTGCCTCGTTGCTTGCAAAAAAAATAGGGGACGATGTTCGTGAGCGTTTGGAAAAAGATTTCAACGCCAAATGTTGCTATTGCGAAAAGGCTCATATAAAAGGAGAAGTAGAACACTTTGTGCCAAAATCAATAGCTCCACATCTTGAATTTGATTGGGGAAATTTGCTTTGGTCGTGCCACGATTGCAACAACCTCAAAGGCAATAAGTCAAAACCTATTTTTAATCCAACCCGAATAAACCCTGAACCATTCTTTGAATTTGATTTGAGTGGCAATATATCGCACAAAGACCCTACTGCACAAAATACAATCGAAATTTGTGGATTGAACCGGAACGATTTGAAAGATATGCGAAAATCTGTTGTAGATGATTTTATTCGTAACCTTCAATTTCAAAGCAAAACATATAAAGATAAAGCTGAAATTGAAAAGTATATAATTAGTTTTTTTGTAGAACCAATAAATGATGATAAGAAATTGAGTTTCGTAGCATTTCGTAGAAATATTATTCGTAATCACTTAGCAAAAATACTGAGCGATTTGTAGTAAAATGTCCGCTTAGGTAAGGTATTCATAAACACTTAGACAAAATAAATTGTATATTTATTTTGCAAAGTGCTTATTAGCTAATTTACAGGCGAAATAGAACAATTAAAGCAATTCTGGAACGATTAGTTTTTTTTAGAAACATACATTTTACATTGCTTGCTAAAAAACATTTTGTTTATTTGTAATTTATCTTGATAAAAATGGGAATCCTATTGGCGAACACTCAAGAAATTCTCACATAACTGCTGAATGCAAATAAAAAAAAGGTACAATGAAACCAACGCAACAACAAATCCAATTGATGTTTTATTCAACTCAGGATAAGCAACATATTTTTTCCTTTTTAGGAATAAATACCTTGTTGGCATTAACCATTTTGCCTGAAAATTTAAAGGCTCACCATCGTCTCACATAGACCCTAATTGCAACTAAAATGGAAAAACAAAACGAATATAAAATAGAATTAGCTTGTTTAAAGAACCAAGATGACGAATTGTATTTTTACTTTTTAGGAGTACCTACAACCGACTTGTTTTACATACTTCCTAAAAAATTAAAATTCAAGAAAATCTCTTTATTGGCTTCAAATCTACATAATTACATATACGATACTGATATTAAACCCAATTCGATAAACGATTGCTATCGCTATTTTAACTCAAATAGTGAATATATCATCGACGATTTTGACGCTGAATTGGAAAATCAATTATATATTGGTTCGCATGATAATACAGAAATACATATCAAATTTCCAAAATCATTTAACTATAAAAGAATCATTTATAAACTCTTAGAAAAATATCAATACGACCCACAAAAGGTTATAGAATTGTTGATAAACAATGAAAATAAGTACTTAGAAATAGGAATACCCAATAGATTGATAAACACTTACACCCAATTTAACGATTATCGAAAAAAAACACAAAATATGAGAAAGTAAAGGAGATTGAGTTTTTTTGCTATAATAAATAGGTGTTCTTTTGCAAGAAAACTCTTTTTTTTATTGCCTATTAAAAAAACTTTTTGTATATTTGTAAACTAAATAATCTAAAAAGCAATTTAAAACAAATGCCTGAAATAAGTAGATTTTACGGATTAATTATTTATATGTATCCCAAAGACCATTTGCCACCGCATTTACATGTGAAATATGGCGATGACTGGGCTGAAGTTTCTATTGTTACAGGCGAAATAATAGCAGGGAAATTGCCCAAAAGGGCAGTTCGGCTCGTTGAAGATTGGATAGAATTGCACCAACCCGAATTACTCGCAAACTGGGAACAAACAAACAGCGAGAACCCTACTTTCAAAAAAATAGACCCTTTATATTAGTTCGTTATGATGCATCTGATAAAAAAAATAGAAGGAATTAACAATTTTGAATTGCTGTTGCTTTTCAACAACAATGAAACTCGAAAGCTAAACTTTGAGACCAAACTCAAGGAATGGGCAAATTCACCACATTCTAAATTTGGGCAATTACTCAATCCGCTTTATTTCAAAACCGTAAAATTAGACCCCGAAATGGAAACATTGGTTTGGGAAAATGGAATTGATTTGTGTCCTAATGTGTTATACGAAATGAGCCAACCAGCTATGGCTGTTTAGTATTTAGCGTTGAGTATTAAAAAAAAAACATTAAAAAATCCCCCACAAAAAAACTTTTTTTTGTGGGGGGATTTTTTTAACGATAAATTTTTAACGATTAATGATTTTTTTTTACAAAAACAATATACATTTAAGGATGTTTTCTAAATTAGTTTATATTATTTTGAGCGAGATGTTAAATTAGCTGGCGGGGTCGCTCTAAGCGACCCCGTTGCTATGCCCCCGTAAAATGTAGAGACGTTGCATGCAACGTCTCTACGGTAATTTTGCATTTATAACCCAGCCCTATCAGGCTGGGCTATTGTATTTTGCACCTTTGGTGCTATAAAAAAATCACAAACCGTTCCTCGTTAAAACATTAATCATTAAAAAAAGCCGTTTAAATAAAATTGCCTGTTGGGTTTAATTTTTCGAGTTCTTCTTTTAGTTGCAATAAGAAACGACTTTTACCGACTCGCCTCTGCCCTGTAATTATTTTTATTAAGGGTTGATTAAAAAAAGGTCGTACTTTTTGCAAATAAAGTGTACGAATTATATTTTTATTGAATGAATTGTCCATTGGTCATTAACTTTGTTAAATATACTTTACAAAAATACAAAATTTATTGAATTTGTAAAGTATATTTAATATATTTTTTTTGGACAAAAAAACCAACACCGTAGAGACGTTGCATGCAACGTCTCTACAACCCCGCCAGCAATAAAAAAAAAACGGCAGCAAACTAAATTGCTACCGTTTTTTTATTGCTTATGAGGCTGAAGGTCTGCTCGCGGGAGCAGGTTCAGCCGACTCAAGGCTGCTCGTGCCTTCGACAGACGAAGGGCTTGGGCTTTTTTGCAACTGATACAATTTGTATCTGTGCGGATTGCGGCGTTTCCAATAGGCTCTTCCACGCAAAGCCAAGTAATCCAATTGCTCCATAATTTCGGCTTTTAGTGCCAAACGTTCGGAGGTTTTCATGCCTAAATCGCCTTCGGCTATCTCTTGCTCGTAATGCAATTCGTAAACTTCGTTTATTAATGCATCGAAAGCTTCCGTTTCGGTGGTCGTTACACCATAAAGAGCTGATTTTTGGGCATTTGCCTTAATAGCTCCCGAAATAACGCCCGCTCGTGTGAGCAATTCGGTAACCGATTCTTGCGAAATATTTCCGGTAAATTCGGGTAAATAATTTGCCCCTTTAAATACCGGACTAAGTTGTGCCTTAAAATCTTCGATGGTAAATCGAAGTTCTTGGGCTTTTTCGTTGCGCAAGGCGGTTACTTGTTTTTTCTCGTAGCGTTGCTCTTCGAAAGTTGGCATTTCTTGCAATAATTGAATTTTTGTTTTTAATCCGTTTACGAATTCTGCCGAAATGCCGGGTAAAAATTCAATATCTTCAGTTGCACTGGCGGTAATTACGTTACCTTTTGTTAGTACATCTTGGGTCGATAGCCCTTTTGTTACATTGTATTTAATCATAACTTTAAATGATTTGTGAGATTCTTTGCTTTTTGAGTCTTTTGTTTGTTATGGCAAAAAAATCTCGGTTTATTAATTTGTGGTAAAACTTACTTGCGGCGTTTACCGTTTGCCGTCTCGGTCTGACCGGCTCGCCGGTCTGACCGATGCCAAATCAAAATCATCAATTAATTTGACGATGCAAAGATACATCATGTTTTTTCATTTTCCAAATTTTTTTACAACTTTTTTTTATTTTTTATGAAAATAATTTTATCTAAGCATGGTTAAAATTTATAAAATACCAATAAAATAAGGCAATAGCTTTTGTTTTAACTCAAATGTTAAAAATTATTAAAAATGTTAAAATTATATATTAAAGTAATTTTTAATATTAAAAGTTATGTCTTTTTTTTAATCAAAACACGCTGTTTATTCGTATATTTTGCAATCTAATAGGTGTTTTTTTGATATAAATTAGGTGTTTTTTTTGCAAAAAACCTCGCACCCCGTAGAGACGTTGCATGCAACGTCTCTACAACCCCGTTGCTAAATTCTAAAAAAGAAGGGAATAAGGTTTTTTACGCTTGGCGTTTTGTGGGTTACTAAGGGAATAAGTTTTTTTTTGTACTTAAGCGTCTTATCGGTTTAGTAATAGAGGAAAATTGAAGAAAATTTTTTGTTCTGTTTTTTTGTTTCTAATTATTATATTTATATATTTGTGTGCTATATTTTCGGATATATTTATTTAATTAATTTAAAATTATGATTAGATTTGCGTTAATACAATTAATTAGCCTATTAACTTTTTCTTCTTTGATGGGACAGCAGTGGACAAATTCGGAAATTGAAATTGCAAATACTGCAAAAAATGCTACTTACATGACACAAGAAGAACGTGATGTGATTAAATACATCAATTTAGCTCGTCTTAATGGGGAGAAGTTTTTTAATACTTTTTTCAAAGATTATTCAATTCGCTATAGAATTGATACCACTGAAGTGGTTTATTATAAATCGCTTGAAACAGAATTGCTTGAATTGTCTGCTTTGTATCCATTGCAAGTTTGCGAGCAACTTACAAAATGTGCAAAGGAAGGAGCATTGTGGCAAAAGAATAATAATGAAATAGGGCATGAGGGAGTATGGGAACGTTTTGATAAATATGGAATAGAAACGAGCAAAAGTGGCGAAAATTGTAGCTATGGAGTATCGAGTGCTATTGATGTTGTTTGTCAGTTGCTACATGATGATGGAGTTCGGTCACTTGGGCATAGGAAGAATATATTAAGTGTAGAATATACGGCGGTAGGTGTTGGCGGCGAAACTCACCCTTCTTATAAGTATGTTTTTGTGTTGGATTTTGCTAATAATTTGGAAAAACTTAGTCTTCCTCAAGAATATGCTTCTCAAGCAAAGAAGGCTTCGTCTAAAATAATTCATGAAACAAACGGAAATGAAGGAGTTCTGATAGATAATAGAAAACCAATGACTTTTGATACGGAAGAAGGAGGCGTTTCGCATAGATATAAAACTGTTAAAATTAATGGTTCATGGTGGTTTGCTCAAAATATTTCGTTTGAAAAAACATTTGTTTCGGGCTACAACGACGATAAAAAAAATGCTGAAACTTATGGTTTGATGTATCGCTACTCTGAAACTTTTGATGTTTGCCCCGATGGTTGGCATATTCCGACAAAAGCTGAGTGGGAAGGTGTTTTAAATTCAAATCAAAAAAATTTATTGAATTTTACAAAGTGTGGCGAGAGAAGTTGTCATAGCGTATATTCAAATATAGGAAGTTCTGGCAAATACTGGACAAGTACAAAAATAGAGGGTGGTGATAAAAGTTCGTACTACTGGACTGTGAAATATAATTCGAACGAAACAACTACTTTTGAAAGGACTTGGGAGCATGATGCGCTTTATGTAAGGTGCAAACAAGATTAGTGTTTTTTGTGTAATTTGTGGTTAATCAAATAATATATAACCACAAATTACACACTGCTTTTTTCAGAAAGATAACAAATAAATAGAATAAACTAATTTCAAAAATTTTAGGCAAAAGCTTTAAAACCAAATGTGCTTTTTAAATCGTTAATTAGTGTTTGAAAGAAAACGACCCAAAATCGGTTCGACCGGCTTGTCCGGTCTGTCCGATGAGTTTGTAAGTGCTTATCCGTCAGACCGAACAAGTCGGTCAGACGGATTTAAACCTTGCTTTTTTTCAAAATAGTTGAGTTTTCTTTCTGGCACTAATTACTACATTCTCTCCGTATTGGGTATTTTTCTTTATTTCTTCGGCTATGCGCAAACAGTTTTCTTCGGAAATGAATTTGCGATTTAATTGTTCGAGATTAACTCTTTTCTCTGCTCCTAATGCAATGGTATATTTATTTTCAGGTTCTAAAACGTGGTCGAAGGTTATTCCCTCATTTGCAGCTTCTTCAACTAACTACGATATGAGTTCAAACAATATCGGGGCGAATATTTTTTAAGGTTGAATAGTCTTTTTTCAAATTTTCGGGAATATCGTAGGTTTGCTGATACAAAAGAGTATCGCCAACTTTCCAACCGTATTCGCTTACTAATTTTTGAATAACAGGTAAATCGGTGCTGGTGGCTTCGTTTATTTTTTTCATGTTTTTTGGAAATTATTTTCAAATGCCAATAAAAATCTATCGAGGCTTTTGTTGTGTTTTCGTGCGTTGGATAAATTTATTTTTTCTGCAAAGTGCTCTGCAAATCCTATTTCGTCTTTAAAACCTTTGTCGGCTTTAAAAAACAAATCTTTCAACATTTTTTTTGGATAAGAAATGGATTGTGTGTCTTTGTTGAATGTTGCATCGTGTTTTATGCGTTTTACTTCTTCATAGTCGGCACAAAACCATGCTTCCAGTTCTTGAATGGCTACGTAATGAAATGAGTTTTCATAATTGCTTAATATTTTTTCTATTTTTTTTGTATCAAAATCGTTACAGTCTTTATCATAGACCAACAGCGTGGCATGTATATTTGGGGATTGAAGTTTTAGGAATTTCTCAAAATTAGACAATACATTGCCTTTGGTTCTCAAATTTTTAACTTTAACGCTATAACCTAAGGGGCTTACAAATTCTCGGAATTTAGAACCCTCAAAAAATGTTTGGTCTGATTTGCCTTCTACATACAGCAAAACCTGTTTTACTTGATTAGCCATCGATGGTTCCTCCTCCTAAATCGTTGTTTAACCAAATTTGGTCGAGGCTAAATTCTTCCAAGTAACGCTCCAATTCTTCTGTTTTATTTATACGTTGTAAGCGGGTTCCGCTTTCGTTTTTGTCTAATAATATAATGTCGTCAACAGCAAGATGTGCGACCAAATCGGTAGAATGTGTCGTTATAATTACCTGAAATTTATCGGTTAAGGATTTTGCAAGTGCGACTATTTCTTCCATTAATTGCGGGTGAAGGTTTTTCTCCGGCTCTTCTATGATGAGTATGCCTTTTTGTCCTTTTTCTAATTCAAGGTATTGGCTTGTTATCATAGCAGTTACTAAACCAATAAATAAATCTGTACCTTCAGAAAGTTCGTCTAATACATAATCTTTTCCGTCTGTTTCACGTACAGTAAAATAGTAATTTTTGCTTATTCCTAATGCTTTTGTATCAACATTTTCAAAATGAGGTATATTTCTTCTCAAAACTTCGTTTATAGAATCTAAAACAATAGGATTGTGTTCTTTGTAAAATTGCAGCACGCCTGATAAATTCTGTCCATTGTGAGCTAAAATTTTCTGATTACGACTAAAAAATGGTCTAATTAATTGTTTAGAAACCAATGAATACATCATGAAAAATTCACAATATGCTTTTTGAAGCAAAGGTAAAAAACCAGATAATGGTTTACCTGCCATTAATTGAAATTTTAAGAGTTCAAAAGATTTACTATCTATTTCTAAGGCAAGGCACTTATTAAATTCAGGATTGTATTCATGGGTATATTTAGCTGAATTTTCATCACGTACTAAGATTTTAAAAGGCTTGGGATTTTCTTTCAATTTTATCCAATAATTTTCTTTTACTATACCTTTACCGAAAGCCATTTCGAGCTTATAGTGATGTTCTTCTACTATTATTTTTGCTCCATTTGTAAGCTCGGTCGCAAAATTTGTATTTAAAACAATTTCTATTACTAATGTTTCTTCTTCTTTTGCATTTTTATTAAATACGCTTTCCATAAAAGCATCAAAATCCTCAAGACTTTGATGTCCACCAATAATTAAATCGCGCAAAGCTATTAACGCCTTGGTTAGGTTGGTTTTGCCGCTGGCATTGGCACCTAATATTACATTAAAATCGTTGAAGTTGATGGTTACATCTTTGTAACTCAAAAAATTTTTTAATCGTAATTTCTTTATCATGGCTTTTATTTTTTTTTACAACACAAAAATAAACTCTTTTTCGAATTTTAATACCGTTTATCTGTTTTTTTTAGCAATTTTTTTCAAATTATGTAGTGAACCTAATTTAATAAACTTTATATATACTGCAAACGGTAACTTTGGCAAAGTTTTAATTACAAAACACTTACATAAAAATAAAAGCTCAAATTATAACCATTTAAAGTATAAAACAATTTATTACGACTCGAAAAATATTTCGTTTTTAGCTTATCACTATTAGGGGTGTTCAGAAAAATATTAAAAGAAACATTTTTTCATTAATCATTAAATAAAAGCACCAAAGGTGCGATTATATATTAGCCCAGCACCGTAGAGACGTTGCATGCAACGTCTCTACACCATGCGTTGTCTCTACATTGTCGGGCAATTGTACGGTTATTGGTTACCGTAGAGACGTTGCATGCAACGTCTCTACATGTGATGTCTGTACGTTTACGTTGTCGTTATTCAATATCAATATTCCGTGAATATGATTTGGCATTACAACAAATTCGCCCAATTCTACATTTTTTGCATGGTTTTTTATTTCGTACCATAAAATATCGGCAATTACGCCAACATTTGATAAAATCATTTTTCCTTTTTCTATTTTTCCAAAATAATGTTCACGGTTTTGGGTGCAAATGGTGATAAAATAGGCACCAGCCCAACGATAATCCCACGTTTGTAATCGTGCAGAAGGTATTCTATATTTATTTTTAAATTTTTCGGACATAAATTTTATATTTCAATAATATTATACATTATCGGGCAATTGTACGGTTATCGGTTACCGTAGAGACGCCCGCATGCAACGTCTCTACACCATGCGTTGTCTCTACATTGTCGGGCAATTGTACGGTTATTGGTTACCGTAGAGACGCCCGCATGCGGGCGTCTCTACAATATGCCGGAATATCAATTATTCCGCACCTTTGGTGTTGATTTCCAAATTTATTTTAAAAAAAATGGTTTCGTTTAAAATAAATTACTTAACTTTGCAAAACAAAAATAAAACATAGTAAATATGCAACTAATTATTCAAGCCGGACATACTACTAAACCGAAAGTTTATGAACTTTCAAAGGAAAAAGTACGTTTTTTATTGAAGTTTGCCGATTATTTAGCTTTCGAGAAAATTGATGAAAATAGCGATGAATATAAACTTTTTTTTGAAAACCAACTTAAAAAAGCCATGCAAACTGAACGAATTAAATCAGGAAATTCGCTAAGAAACATTATTTAAAATGGCTTGGAAAATATCGTATAGAAGTAGTTTTTTGAAAAATTATAAAAAACTACCTCCGCAAATTCAAAATCAAATTTTAGATATAGCAGACACCATACAAAATGGAAAAGATGGCGATTTGTTAAGCTATCAATGGGCTGATTTTTATGCTTGGCACTTCAATAAGCGACCGGAATACCGATTGATTTATATTCGATACAAGTGTTTGATTACCAATAAAACAAATATAAAATGCAAATTTGACGATATAGAACACGCTCAGAGTGAATTGGAAACTTGCAACGGATTGATTGAATTGGTGTTAATAGATACGCGCGAAAATTTTAACAAACTCTACAAATTGAATAAAAAAGAAATAACCAATTACAAACGGTTTTGATTGTTATTTGCCTACCGATACAGGTGGCTTTAAATCATAATATCAATTATCACGCACCGTAGAGACAACGCATGCGTTGTCTCTACACGTGCCGGGCGATTGTACGTTTATCGGTTACCGTAGAGACGCCCGCATGCAACGTCTCTACACCATGCGTTGTCTCTACATTGTCGGGCAATTGTACGGTTATTGGTTACCGTAGAGACGCCCGCATGCGGGCGTCTCTACAATATGCCATTCATCGGTTTAAAAGAAATTTTTTTCTCAAAAAGCACTAAATTTGAAAAAAGAGTGTACTTTTGTAAAAAAATAAATTAAAAGAACAATCAACTATTTGTAGATATACATTTTTGCAATTACTCTACGTTATATAGAGCAAAGTATCTATTTCAATTCTTTTAAAAAAAATAGAAAACAAATGAATACAGGGCGTGAAAAATTAATCCAATTAATTGTTTATTTAGCTCAAGAAGTGCCTGATTTGTACATTACAAAGCTTCTGAAAATGCTTTATCTAATAGACGAAACAGCCATTTTGCGCTATGGCATTCAAGTAACTTGGCTCGACTACAACGCATGGGAGTTCGGTCCGGTAATACCCGATTTGTACAAAGAACTCAAAAACAAAACGAAAACCGATTTATTTAATTACATACAAACCCAAACCGACAGCTTTGGCGAATTAATTACCACCAAACAAAGGGCTGAGATGGATTTATTTTCAGCCAACGAAATGGAAATCATAGACGAAGTAATAGAAAAATACAAAAATTGGAATGCCAATAATTTGGTGGAACTACTTCACACCCAAGGCACACTTTGGAGTAAAGTTATTGAAAACCACAATGTAATTTTTACCGAAACCGGAAAAAGCAATTACCACTTAAATTTCAGCGACTTGATAAAAGATAAGCCTTTGCAAAAAATGTTTTATGCTGCTGCACGCGAAAGTATTGAATTTAACGAAATGGTTTAGCAAATGTCGTTTACAGCAGGCGAAATAATTCATGTTCCTAAATATCAGTTCAAAGACGGCAGCGTTAAATCTACCGGAAAATATTTGGTAATACTTACCCTTACAAAAGATGAAACGGTTTTAGTAAATCTTACTACCACCCAAAACAGCTATTTGTTTGAAAACAGTACTGGAGGTTGCTACAAAGTAAACGGACATAGAATTGGTTTTCATTTTCGCAAAGGCGAGGCTATTTTTACCAATACTGAAACCTTTGCCAAAGATACCTATCTTATACCCACAGGACAAATTTTAGAACACAAAATAAGCTATTTGACAAGCAATTACCCAACAATAACCACAAAAGGTATTTTAACCAAAGAAGTATTTATCGAAGTTTTGTATTGCCTCATAAAATCGGGATTTGTGAGCAAAAGGCACATTACACTACTCGAAAAGCAATTGAGCATGTTATTGTGCTAACTATTTGAGGCTGTCTCAAAACCTTTTTTAAGGCTTCTACATTTGAATATTTGACTCTTCTCTCAGACAGGTGTCCGAATAAAAAAGCTATAAAAACGAGTTTTGAGACAGCCTCTACACCATGCAACGTCTCTACATTGTACCATTATAAACCAGACATTTCCATGTCCCTAAGCGCAGGCGCAAGGAAAGTCTTTGGGTGCAAATAAAAAAAACGCTTTATCTTTCGCACTTAGCTATCCGGCATAAGCCTACTAAAA
>DYNA01000220.1 GCA_020721325.1 Paludibacter propionicigenes | reverse complement strand
ATTGTTAATTGTTAATTGTTAATTGTTAATTGTTAATTGTTAATTGTTAATTATTCAATGGTTCGTTATTTTTTTTTGAACCAATGTAGAAATAAACTCAAATCTTTTTCTAAAAAAAAGAAATAAGAAAATAAGGGAAGTAGCGAGTTTTATTTTTAGTTACTCAGCGAATAAGGGTTTGAAAATCAACCTTATTCCTTTATCAAATTGTTCATTATTTATTTATCATGAATGACAAATAATCACAAATTCAATGAATGAACAAAATATTATTTTTTCTATATCATTTTGTTGATTTTTAAAGAATTACATAAATATTTAACGAACCATTGTTTATACCGCTAAATTAACAATTAAAAATGACTTATCAATTGTTTTAATTCGTTTTCAGTGGGTAAAACCCCTTTGTATTTTGCCGGAAGTTTTTTTACCAATTCATATTCTGCCACACCAATTGGATTTTGTTTGGTTTTGAGCGAAAATTCTACTTCAAGTTTGCTGCTGTCGGCGCATAATCAAAATATTGTGTCCCCATGGAATTAAAGAAACAATTTTTTTAATTACCTCTTCCCAATTTTCATTTATTTCAGTATTATAAATTTGATTATCAGAACTTTGAATTTTTGGGACACGCTGTCCCAAAACCTTTTTTTGGGGATTAATGAGAGCTAATAACTGATTTTTTAGTTTTGGGACACGCTGTCCCAAAACCTCTAAATTACAATATTCACTATACAGTTGCCTCATTCTGTGTAGATTATCCGGCGAAAAAGAGAATTTACTATCAAATTCTTTTTGAAGGTCGGTTGAAAGCTGTTTTATTACATCGTTTCCCCAACCCAATTCTTTTTGTTTTTCAAAAATTTGCTGCCCAATGTACCAGTACAATTCGAGCATAATACGTGTACTTACGCTGCTTGCCAAAACCTGACTGCGCCGTATTTCTTCTTTTAGTTGTTCTACAAAACCTTTGTATTGAGCTATTTCGTTCATTTGAGTTCTTTGAGTTCTTTGTGATTAATTAAAAATATTTTTAAACCACAAAAAAACATATAAGTAATGAATAATAAATGAACTCTGAATAATTTTTTTTCGCCTGATATGCCGGAATTTGCAAAATCATTCGGTTTGTTTTATTTGTTTCACTTAGCGTGAAAACAAAAAAAACTTTGCGCCTCCAGCACCTTAGCGTGAAAACGTTTCTTTTTTCACGCCAAGACGCCAAGACGCCAAAAGTTATATAAAAAAAATGTTGCGCTTTTGCGCGAAATTCTTTTTTTTAAGCTTTCGCTGCTTGAGTTTGCAAAATAGTCAATGATTTAAACTCATTTTCCAAAATAGAAATTTCTTTCAAAAAATTTGTTTTTACATGTTCTATTTTTCCTTTAAATTCCAAAACCAAACCTTTGTAATATTCTATTCCATCGAGCATATTTTTTCTATATTCGTTAAAATAAGAGATTTGTTTTTTGTCTAAAGGCCCTGAAATTTCTTTCAACTGCTGTTTAAAATAATCAACATACAGCCTAAGTTCTTTCATAAACATATTGGGGCGGTCAGTACGTTTGATGATGTTTTCGCGTCCGTAAATGTGCGCCACCATGCGTTTGAGCGAAACGGGTTCTGAAAAATACGCCATTGCCGGACCCGGACACACGGCTACTTCAGTGCCTTGCGCTTTAGTGGGTTCAATTCCGTTTACCAACATAGCCGCCGTACCCAGCGAGTTGCAAATACAAGCGGGCATGGTAATAGCCTCAAACTCTTTTTGATAGCTTTCAGCATCAAGATTTTTGGCATCGAGCTGTTGAATGGCATTTTTTTGAAAACTTCGCGAAGCGGTGCAAATGGCTTTTCCGTTGGCGTCTTTAAAAATGGCAGCATTTCCGTTCGGGCAAACACTTCCGGGCTTACCTTCGGCTATGAGTCGCATTTTTTTAATGTCCATAGTGTTTCCACGCACATTGTTAAAAAGCACTCCCAAAGGCGAAACGCGGCTGGTGTATAAATCTTTTTCGGTGGCATTGCAAAGCAATTGGAGCGTATGGTCATCTACATTAACTACTTCCGGCACCAGCAAAAAGGGCGTTCCCCAGCCTACGGAATCGACTTGATAATATTGGAGCAAAAATTCATGCTCCTCGGCAGTGCCTACACCGCCTTGAACCGAAATTTTAACATCGGGCATTTTTTGAGCGTCAAAACCCTTTTCCGCAAGGGCTTTGGAGTAGATTTCAAAGAGTTCTTTTTTCAAAGCAACTCGATTGAGTTTAAATTCTTCCAGCACCGGTCCCAGTAAAAAACCGTTGGTTGCAAAAGCGTGCCCGCCGCAATTTAAACCCGATTCGATACGAAACTCCGAAATCCATAAACCCTTTTTAGCCAGAAACTTCCCCTGAATGAGGGCAGACCTGTAGTCGCTCACTTTTAAAATGATTTGCTTCTTTAGGATACCTATTTCGTTGGGGTAGAAGTCCTTAAACTGTTCGATGTAGCTGTAAAGTCGTGGATTCATACCTGCCGAAAGCACTACCGAAGAATTCAAATTGCTCTGTGCAAAGCCTCTTAAAGCGGCATGAGCGTCATTAAATTCTACCGGAAGGGTCTCGCCGTCTTTATAATTTTCGCGGTCGAGTTTGGTCATGATGTTTACATCAATGCTTCCCTGTGGCAAGTGTTTATCCAACCAAGCTAAAACATCTTCCTTTACCGTATTTTTTTCAATAAACGCTTCAAATTTGGCTCTCAATTCGGAAAAATTGGGCAGCATTTCGAAATATTTTTCAAATTCGCTGCTTTTATCCAAAAAAGATTTTTTAAGCTCAGCAAATTTGTTTTTCACCGTTTGGTCTATCGTATTTAAGTACGATGTAATTCGCTTTGCTCTGTAATCGTCTATTTTACTCGAAATAACTTGGAAAGGAACTTCTAATTTTTCGCAATATACTTTGCGCATTCGCTCAATGAGCTTGTCGTCCACCAGCGATATAACCGATGAGATGCCATATTTGGCTACCTTTACCGGAGTATCTACTGTAAATCCAATCCCCATTACCGGAATGTGAAAACTATGCGCACTTAGTTGTTTTTCCATGTGAATGTATTAAAAAAAAATAATGAATTGTTTGCATTTTCTATTGTAACTAATTGATAATAAACCGGACAGATTTTGAAAAAACCTGTCCGGTTTATGTAGTTTATAGTTTCATTTTTTATTTTTTTGAGAAAATCTTCATTATTTTAATTTTACTTTTTTTAAAAAAAATTATATTTTTTACGAAAGGCAATATAAATACTTTTTTTGAATTTAGTGTAACTAAATTTTTTTATTTTGTTTACCAAAAAGTTAAATTACAATATGTCAAAGATTTAGTTTGTTAATAAAAATGAAAATTTAGTGTTAAATTAATATTATTTCGTAATATTTTTTTTGAAAAAAAGTACGTTTTTGAAGTATTTTTAGGTAAATTCAAAAAAAAAGCGGTGAACAATAATTTTTTTGAAAAAAAATAGCAAAAATTAAATATTTTTTTCGGAAGCATATTTTCTTGGGTATTTTACACAAAAAAAAATTTAGATGCTGGCACTAAAAGTTTGTTATTTTATAAAGTTGTGTATTTTTTTAGGTGTTTTTCAAAAAAAATTTAGATGTTGGTATTAAAAGCTTGTTATTTTATAAACTGACCGTGGGAATGGTTAAAGTGCATTCTACTTGGTTGTTAGCGGTGATTTGAAAATTCCATTTGTTTTTATTTGCAAGTTGTTTTGAGAGAAACAATCCCAAACCCATTCCTTGTTGTTCAAAACATTTGCGTTCAAATTGTACAAAAGCATCAATTTTTTCTATTTGAATTGGTAAAAATGTTTTACCGAAATTTTTAATAAAAATTGAGCATTCATTGGCTTGTTGGTTAAATTCAATAAGTACTTTTTCATCTTCTTCCGAAAATTTGAAGGCATTATCAATGAGTTCTTTCATTATTTTTATAAAATTATCTTTATCTCCTCTTACCCAAACTTCGTTAAAATCTTGGCAAGTCAAATCTTTTTTGCGTTTGTAGGTTCGAGCGGTTTCGAAGGCAATTTTTTTAAATAAAAAGGGTGTAATTCTAAATTTTTGTTTTTTTGGGAAAAAATTATTTGAAATAATGGTGCGATAGAGCATTATATTGTCGAGTGTGTTTTTTAATCGAATGCCCGATTGTTCTATAATTGTGGAAAAATGGATAATTTTTTTGGGCGAAAGCGAAGGATTGTTTTTTAATAATTCGGCAAAACCCAAGATTCCGTTCAATGGCGTATAAAATTCATGTTGAGCGGTGCTATTGAGCTGGTTTACAATGTTTGTGTATTCTTTTTCAACTTTCTTTTTGAGCATTTCGGCTTTTTCCAAACGTTTTTTAATCACATCGAGGAGTTCGTTTTTTTTCACGGGTTTGGTTAGATAATCGTCTGCTCCTAAGTTCATTCCGTTTCGTATGCTTTCGTTATCAACTTTTGCCGTAAGGAAAATAAATGGTATGTCTATTAAATCGTTGTTTTGCTGTATTATTTTTAATAGCTCAATACCATTTATTTCGGGCATCATAATGTCGGAAAGAATTAAATCGGGTTTTTGAGTGCTTGCTACGAAAAGAGCTTCTTTTCCGTTCATAGCCGTAAGTACTTCAAAACCTTTCATTTCCAATAAATCTTTTAAACTTTCACGAATGTCTTTTTCGTCTTCAACGATTAATATTTTTTTCATCGCGTTTTGTTAATTTTAGTTATTTAATTTTAGTTATTTAATTTTATACGATAAGCCTAATTTAAAAATTTGTCCTATTGCGGCATCTTCATACCAAAGGGTGTTGGGCAGGCGATAGTCTTCGGTTTGCAACATGCTGTAATATCCGCCAAATCCTATTCCTGTGTTCAGAGTCATTTTGGGCGAAAGATTAAAAAGCAATCCAAAGCCTACAAAGCATTCGAGTGTGTTGTATTTTTCAAATTGAGTGTCGCCCATGTCTAAATCTTTAAAAAAACTGGGAGCATGAATTAATTTGTTCATTTTTTTCGACAATTTACTCATGTAATAGAAATTGATGGTTGTATTGAAATACAAGTCGATAAATTCGTCTCCAAAAACAACGATATTCATTTCCGTGTAAATTCCGGTGGGCTTTTTGTAATCGTTTTGAATGATTGCGCCTACACCAAAATTTGTTTTGTCTATTCCAAAATTGGCTTTAATCACGGTCAAATAGCCATAACTGCTACATGTTACCACCTGACTTACGCCTACTTCGGCACAACAACTGCTTGTGTTGTATTTTTGTGCCGAGTATTGAGCATTTGCTTGGATTGCTACAACCCAAAATGCTACTAAACTGAAAAATGTAATTGTTTTCATATCGCAAATGTTTTAAATGAATTATTTTATACAAATTTACGATATTGAAAACTCTTTTTTTAGAGTAAAAAACACTAATTGTTTTTGATTTTTAGAAATAGTAGTTTTTACTTAGCCTTAAAAAATGAACTCAACTGTTCGTTGTTGCCTCTAAATTCAGTTAAGGCGAATTTTCTTAATATTCAGTAAAAAAGCCACCTTTAGCTGGTTGGCGGTGCAGTAATTTAATAATTTAAGCTTATCAATATCTCGTTATAAATCATTCAGCTCTGTTTTTTGGCTTCCTTAAAGTAATCTTATTTGAAAAATTTTCTTTGTTTTTCGGATATTGTTCTCATTTTTTCAATAAGTTTCGGTTGCATACAACAAATACCAAGCTACGGCTTAAAAAAAAGTAGAAGTACCAAACTTTTTGTTTATACTAAAAACAGGATAAATTTTAATATTTATTATTACGTAACTACAACTTTTCCAAAGTTTTAGAACTTTGGAAAAGTTAAATAAAAATTTGATAATCCATTTACGGAATTTAATTTCTGTAAATTCTCAAAACCGTTAAACCACTTCCAAATCCAATTCAAATTCTTTCAATGATTTTAAATAATCCAGTTCTTTTTGTGTGAGTTTTGTTACTTTTAAAATAACATCATCAGGTATATTTTCTTGCATCATTGAAAATGCAACTTTTTTTACGCCTTTTTCAATGCCTCTAATTTCGCCTTTCATTTCAAGTCGCATTGCAGTAGAA
>DYNA01000219.1 GCA_020721325.1 Paludibacter propionicigenes | reverse complement strand
AAAAAACCTGCTTTAATTATTTCATTTTTAATTGTTTCTATATCGTAAATATTTAGTATTGTTTTGAGGTCGTTTATATCGCCTCTGTCGAAAATGCGTGAAATTATAAAATTTCTGTTTTTTTGTATGTCCAATTTAGTTCTATCCACATCCCAAAATAAATGAGATGATAAATTCTCCAAAATAATTATTTTTTCCCCTTGTTTAGCGTTCATCTATTTTTTATATTTATTTTTTTGAAAATAAAACATTCATGGCAAAGTTAAAAAAAAAATCTTTTTAAAAACAAAAATTAAATACTTCATAACTTTCTAAAAAAGTTAAAGTACTTAATGCTTTTTGAGTGTGAAACGATACTTGGTCATAAAGTTTGTGAACTTCCAATATTTGTGGCGTTTTTACCACTGCGGAGCTTCCATGAAAAAGTTTCATTTCTGATTGTTTATAAATTCATTTGTAATTAAACTGTTGTAATCAATTGTTTGAATACTCATGTTTTAACGATTTTTACAATTTTATTCTATATTCTCATCTAAACTTAATTCTTTTTCAATATCTTCGATACTTGGTAAATCTGATTTTAGTTTACTTGGTAATGCTTTACTAAATTCATATTCGGCAATACCGATTGGTTGTTTAAAAACATCCAATAAATATTGTGTCCCCAAGGAATTTGTCCAACAAGTTGTTGGATTTTTTCAAGGGTATCAATATTTGCAGGCAATGAACTTTGTGCAACAACTTGTTGCACTTTTATAAATTGCTCGTTATAAAATGAATACCAACTTTTTATGTAAAATAAGTTTCTTCGCGAAAATCCTTTAATATCGGGAAATACACTATGCAAATCTTTTGATAATTGTTCAATTACAGCATCTCCCCAATTGTTATTTGTCTGTTTCTGAATTATATCTTGTCCTAAATCCCAATAAAAAGATAATAATTCTACATTTACAGCTATTGACGCTTTAATTTGCAAACGATGTATCTTGGACTTAATTTCTTTGAACCATGAAATATAATCGCTGTCGATTGATAATTTTATACTATTTTTTGTTGTCTTACTCAATTTATCTTCTTTTTAATTAAAACTTTATGTATGCAAGTAATTGTTTTAAATTAGTTTATATTAAAGTACTCCCTTTTCTTGGCTCCCAAAAAAACTATTCTCGTATTTGAATTTCAGAAAATATTTGCGGTATTTCTACCACTACGGAGTTTCCATGAAAAAGTTTCATTTCTGATTGTTTATAAATTCATTTATTTCGAGCGTTACATAATCCAAACTTTGTGTATGCAACACCTCGTAACCTTCTTCTAAATAGCGGAATACTTTTTTTGCTTCAAACAAACCCAAGATTTCCAAAGCATTTAGATTGAATTTATTTTTGTAAGCTTCCAAACAAAAAACTATAAATTGTTCTATTTTTGTTAATTTATTCATTTTTTTATATAAAATCTGGAAGTTCTAACACCTTGCTTTGCTTTTCGTTTTCATTTCGTTACCTCCCAATGTCCTGTTTTTCGACTGCCGATGCGTTTTATAATTTTGTCTTTTTGCATTTTGCTTATATCTCGCTTTATGGTTTCCAAACTGACATTACATTTTTCTGCAATCTCTTCTTGTATTACATCTTTGTTATTTCTTATCATTTGTATTATAATTTGTTCTCGATTATTTAAAGGGGCATCAGGGTCATTTAAAGTGTCATCAGGGTCATTTAAAGGGTCATTTAAAGTGTCATCAGGGTCATTTAAAGTGTCATTTATTTTTTCTTTAAATAAAATTACCTTAAAACCTGAATGCAATTCTTCAAATTTGGGAGAAATTATGCCGTAATTATTGCAAATATCTATAATTCTTTTTATTCCTGAGCCGTATCGTTCTATTAAGCCGATTTCTTTAAATGCTTTGGCTATTAATTTATTTCGAGTTTTTGAAGTATAATTATCCGATAATAAATCGTTTAAAGTCAATCCGTCATAAAGCCCTCCGGGATTAAAAAATTCTATTCTGTTATCAAAAATTTTAATAATTGATGCACTGCTGCTTCTGTAATCTCGGTGAACAATCATATTAATAACAATTTCGCGTATGGCATCTACCGGGTAATCAAAGCGTTCGGCGCGTTGCGGTTCGCCGGTAATGATGTACTCAACCATCAAATGTTTACGAATAAAGGCAATAATTTGGTTCACTTCGGTAAACAGGTCGGTGTTTAGCGAAATGCTGTCGATGATTGTAATTTCGCTTTTAAATCTGCCAACCTGAACATCTGACATCAAACAATAATCTTTTGCGAATAACAAATAAGCTCCGAGTGTGAGTTTGTCTTTACGAATTATCTCTAATTTCTTTAAAAAAACAACCGGTTTTAATGCGATTTTTGTTTCGGTTTTACGCTCAATTTGTGCAATAAAATTTTTGACTTTTTCAAGTTCAATATCCTCAATGGTATGATACGGACTCGGATAATAATCCCAACTTGTATTAATTGTT
Source organism: Paludibacter propionicigenes (assembly GCA_020721325.1). Lineage (GTDB taxonomy): Bacteria > Bacteroidota > Bacteroidia > Bacteroidales > JAIFNL01 > JAIFNL01. Next base: position 3,652 of record DYNA01000219.1, on the reverse strand, counting down.
TTTAAATGTTCATTGGCAATTTCATCGGTACTTAATAAATGATTTGAATTATGAACTCTTTTGTAATATTTACCTTGTGTAGATACCGGTTTTATAGGATATTCGGATACTCGCAATCGCACAACCGTTTTATTGTCGATTGAAATTATATCCAAATCGGGAATAAGAGCGGGCGTTGTTTTACTTTTAATTTCATTAATCCAATTTTGAACGCTTTCGCTGTTGATATCAACACCAACTATATTTTTTATTTTTGAAATGCCTACATAAATATTGCCGCCTTTTTTATTTGCAAAAGCCACAAGGGTTTCAATAACTTCTTTATTAAAAGAAGTTTTGAACTCCGTGTTTTCGTTTTCGTCTTGTTGGATAATATGTAATAGTTTTTCCTTATCCATTTAAAATTTTACAAATTCGTTCAATATTTTGATTTTCCAACTCCGCATACAAAGGCAAACACAAAACTTGCTCAGTGATTTGGCTTGCAGTAGTCAAATTTTCTTTGTTAGCCGAAGGCAAACCGCTATATGCCGGAAACTGACTAATGAGCGGATAAAAATACCTGCGGGCAAAGATATTGTTTTTTTTCAAAATTTCATAAACCTCATCTCTTGTTTTTCCAAATTGTTGTTTATTTATCAAAATAGGAAAATAAGAATAATTATGACGAACATTTAAAATATCTTGAAAAATAGTAATTCCTTTTGTGCCTTCTAATAGATTTCGATACAAATTTACTTTTTCTTGTCGTTTTGCAATCTCTATGTCAATATTTTTCAATTGTAAAAGCCCGTAAGATGCAATTAACTCGTTCATTTTGGCATTGATGCCAATGCCTTGTATGGTAGTTTCGCTTGTAAAACCAAAATTTTTCAAGTGGTCGATGCGTTCTTTCATTTTGGCATCGTGGCAAACGATAGCTCCCCCCTCAACGGTATTGAATGTTTTGGTGGCATGAAAACTTAAGATGGACAAATCGCCCCAATTCAATAGGCTTTCATCGTTTTTGAATACACCAAAGGCATGGGCAGCATCGTAAATGACTTTAAGCCCGTAAGTATCAGCAATGTGTTGTATTTTTTCTTTGTTGCAAGGGTTTCCGTAAACATGCACTGGCATAATAGCCGTAGTTTTGGGAGTAATCAGGGCTTCTATTTTATCGGGATTGATGTTGAAATCGGTTTGGTTGATGTCGCAAAATACCGGTTTTATTCCGTTCCAATGCAAGGCATGGCTTGTGGCTACAAAGCTGTAAGGCGTGGTAATAACCTCGCCCGTAATGCGCAAAGCCTGCAAAGCTGTAATTAAAGCCAAAGTACCGTTAGAAAACAATGAAATATACGGCACTTGCAAATAATTACACAACTCAGTTTCGAGTTGTTTGTGAAAAGGTCCGTTGTTGGCAATGTGTTTGCTTTCCCAAATTTGCTGAAGCATTTGAGTATATTCAGGCAAAGAAGGGAGAGAGGGTTGGGTTACGTATATTGGATTTTCCATTATTTTTTTGCTAAACACCAAAGTCCGGTAAACATAGAATTTTTATTAAAATCAGATAAGTCAGAATATTTATCTTTTTTAATTAAATATTTAATAATTGGGTAAAAAAAGAAAAGAAGTATTTTTCTATTACGTTTTTTTAGAGGAGAGCGTTTTATAAATAGTGCTATCATTGAAGCCAAACTTGCTTTCCAACCACCAAAAGCTTCAATAGAAATAATTTCAAAATTACTTTCAACCAACACTCTTTTTATAGCATAAGGGGTAAATCGATATTCATCATGTGGAATATCGTGCAAATTCCATAAAAAAGGAACTGTAATTAATAAATAACCATCTTTTTTTAGAATTCTATAAACTTCGTTTAAAATGTTTTTGGTATCTGGGACATGTTCTAAAATTTCAATTAGCATAGCATTTTGAAAAATATCATTTTCAAAAGGTAAAGTTTTGCCATCCCAAAAATAATCAGGAGTGTTTTCTTTTTGATAAACATCATTAGCTATATCAACACCTGTATAATTGATATTGTGTTCTTCTAATAATTTTCTATATGGCATTCTTCCACAACCCACATCTAAAATATTCTCTTTAAAATATTTCTGACTTAAATTTTTAATTAGAGAATATTTTTGTGAAAGTGCATGATATATCTCTATATTATTTTTTGTTAATTTTAAGTTTCTATACATCTATTTTCAATATTAAATTTCAATTTTGGTCTAATTAGTCCCGTCCATTTTCCAGACCATTTTACATCTCTGTAATCATTTATCTCAAAAATTAACACCTTCTCTATTATATTTATTGGTTTAAGTTTATCACTATCTACAATATAAATATCTATAAAATAAGTACCTGAATTTAATAAATTTTCATATATTTCAAAGAGACTAATATATTTTCCTTTTTTTCCAACTATTGTATTTGATATTGAATTAAAAATAACATTTTCATAATTATCTTTTAAAACCAAACTTAAATTTACATTAATATTTTTTTTAAGTTCAATCGTAAATTCAAAAGATATTAAGTCGTTTACTTTTAATGCTTTATTCTTATTTAAAATAAAAGCTTTTCTTAATATAGCAAAATCAAAAACATCGCTATCGTTATAATATTCAAATTTAAAATTACTTATATCAATTTCTAAATATCTATCAATTACATTATTAGTATAATCTTTATAAGTTATTCTCCCATTCTCCATCAAAACACCTCTCGTACACAAGCTCCTCACGCTCGCCATATTATGGCTGACAAACAGTACGGTTCTGCCGTTGTCGCCTTTGGAGATGTCTTGCATTTTGCCAATGGCTTTTTTTTGGAACTCGGCATCGCCTACGGCAAGAACTTCATCAACAATGAGAATTTCGGGGTCTAAATGGGCGGCTACGGCAAAGGCAAGACGCACGTACATGCCGCTGCTGTAACGCTTTACGGGCGTTTCAAGATATTTGGCTACGCCTGCAAATTCAACTATCTCGTCGAGCTTGCGGCGAATTTCGGCTTTGGTCATGCCCAGAATGGCACCGTTGAGGAAAATGTTTTCGCGTCCGGTGAGTTCGGGGTGAAAACCCGTGCCTACCTCCAAAAGGCTGGCTATGCGTCCGTTTACTTTAATTTCGCCCATAGTAGGTCCGGTAACACGCGAAAGGATTTTTAAAAGGGTGGATTTCCCTGCTCCGTTTTTGCCTATAATGCCCAAAACTTCGCCGCGTTTTACCTCCAAATTAATGTCTTGCAAAGCCCAAACATAGTCGCCATCGATGGAATTGAGTTTGTTTTCGCTGCCTATTTTAAGCGTGGGGTCGCCCTTGCCGCGCAGTTGCCACCACCAGCGTTGCAGGTCGGCTTGCAGCGTTCCGGTGCCAATGGTGCCAAGCCTGTATTGTTTGGATATATTTTCGAGTTTTATGGCTATTTCGCTCATTAAATTCTATGGTTCTATGATTTTTGAATTGCTCTGTTGTTTTAGATAAGAACAAAATTTCGGCTGCAAAGTTAAAAAAAAATTTCTTTAAAAAAAACAAAAATCAAATTACGTCATAACGATATTTTATACGGCTTAAATTTGTGAAATCTATTTTCACGCAAAGAAGCTAAGTAATCGTAAATAAATAACATTTACAAATTAGAAAAAATATTTTATTTT
>DYNA01000057.1 GCA_020721325.1 Paludibacter propionicigenes | reverse complement strand
TTTTTGTTTATTTCAAAAGTTTTTATTCTTACCTTAAATCCGCAAGTCATTGTATGTATTGATTACAAAATACCTTGAAATTAATTATTAAGTTGGGTATGAAATAAATATTATAAACCATATTATCAATAAGTTATTAGGTTTATTTAATTCATTCATTCTACTGTGGTTAAACCAAAAAATAAGTTTTTTGTTAGAAACTAAACTTTATTTTTAAAAAGTTAAAACCTAAGTAGTCTAACCAATTGAAAGGAAAACATAGGAATTTGAGTAATAAAAAAAGCAGAACTTCAATTTAGAAATTCTGCTTTATAAAAAAAATATGGAACTAAAAACTATTGCTTTTCGTCAGTAGTAGTTGTTTCAGCTTTTTTTCTACTTCTACGTGTACGTTTAGCAGCAGCAGTATCGATAGAAGTTGTTTTCAATCTGTGTTCGTTGTAGTCCACCAATTCAATGAAACACATTTCTGCGTTGTCGCCCAAACGATGTCCGGTTTTAAGAATGCGAGTGTACCCGCCCGGTCTGTTAGCCACTTTTAGGGCAACATCTCTAAAAAGCTCGGTAACCGATTCTTTGTTTTGTAAATAGCTCATTACCACCCTACGCGAATGGGTAGAATCGTCTTTACTTTTATTAATAAGAGGCTCAACGTAAATTCTCAGAGCTTTGGCTTTAGCCAATGTGGTTGTAATTCGTTTATGCAAAATTAGCGACGATGCCATGTTTGAAAGCATAGCTTTTCTATGCGGGCTTGTGCGTCCTAAATGATTTATTTTTTTTCTATGTCTCATGTCTGAAATATGTATTTTGTCCGGCTATAAAAAATCAATATCGGAATTTCATTAGTCTTTATCTAATTTATATTTAGCTATATCCATACCAAATGTAAGGCTTAAATTAACCAACATATCGTCGAGTTCAGTAAGCGATTTTTTACCAAAATTTCTAAATTTCAATAAATCGCTTTTATTGTAAACAACCAATTCACCTAAAGTTTCAACGTCAGCAGCTTTCAAACAATTTAAAGCGCGTACTGATAAATCCATATCGACAAGCTTAGTTTTCAATAACTGACGCATGTGCAATATTTCTTCGTCAAATTCTTCGTTTTCATGTTTTTCTTCTGTTTCGAGGGTAATTTTTTCGTCAGAGAACAACATAAAATGATAAATGAGAATTTTAGCTGCTTCTTTCAAGGCATCTTTTGGGTGAATAGAACCATCGGTTTGAATTTCAATAATCAGCTTCTCGTAGTCGGTTTTTTGCTCTACGCGATAGTTTTCAACTGAATATTTAACATTACGAATAGGAGTAAAAATAGAATCGATAGGAACTAAGCCAATTTCATCGGTGTGAAGAGTATTTTCTTCAGCGGGAACGTATCCACGACCTTTTTCAACGGTCATTTCAATGTTCAGATGAACCGATTCTTCCATTCTGCAAATAATCAAATCCGGATTAAGAATTTTAAAACCGGAAGTAAAACTATCTATATCGCCGGCTCTGAAAACATCTTTGCCAGAAATTCTAACAGTAAATTTCTCGTTGTCAATGTCTTCAACTACTTGTTTAAATCTAATTTGTTTTAGATTAAGAATAATGTCAGTAACATCTTCTATAACACCGGTAATGGTAGAAAACTCATGGCTAACACCATCTATTTTAACAGAAGTAATAGCAAACCCTTCAAGAGAAGAGAGTAAAATTCTTCGTAAAGCATTACCCACTGTAATACCGTACCCGGGTTCTAACGGACGAAACTCAAATTTTCCGAGTTTGTCGTCCGATTCTATCATTATTACTTTATCCGGTTTTTGAAAAGCCAATATAGCCATAAAGTTATTTCTTATTTAGAATACAATTCAACGATTAATTGTTCATTAATATTTTCGGGAATTTCACTTCTCTCGGGAACATTAAGAAATTTACCCGCCATTAAAGAACCGTCCCACTCTAACCACGAAAATTTTGAATAACGAGCCGAAGTAAGGGACTCGCTAATAACTTGCAAAGATTTAGACTTTTCGCGCACACCTACTATGTCTCCAGCTTTTAAAAGGAACGAAGGAATATTAACAACATCGCCATTTACAACAATATGTTTGTGAGATACATATTGTCTTGCGGCAGCACGTGTAGGAGCTATTCCCAATCGATAAACGACATTATCAAGTCTCGATTCCAAAAATTTTAGTAATAATTCACCGGTAACACCTTTGGTTTTAGAAGCTTTTTCATAAAGGTTGTAGAATTGTCTTTCTAACAAACCATAAGTGAATTTGGCTTTTTGTTTTTCTCTAAGCTGTACGGCATAAACAGACATTTTGCCTCTACGCTTGTTAATACCATGCTGTCCGGGAGGGAATTTTCTTTTTTCAAACCACTTGTCAGGACCGTAAATAGGGTCGTCAAATTTTCTTGCAATACGGGTTTTTGGTCCAATATATCTTGCCATTTTTTTAAATTTCTTTTAGTTATTATACTCTTCTTCTTTTGGGAGGTCTGCAACCATTGTGAGGTAGTGGTGTTACATCAACTATTTCAGTAACTTCTATACCAGAAGTGTGAATAGAACGAATAGCCGATTCTCTACCGTTACCCGGACCTTTTACAAATACTTTAACTTTTCGCAAACCTGCATCAAAAGCAACTTTTGAGCAATCGGCAGCAGCCATTTGTGCTGCATAAGGGGTATTTTTTTTAGAACCTTTGAAGCCCATTTTTCCAGCAGAAGACCATGAGATAACTTGTCCGGTGCTGTTAGTTAAAGAAATAATAATGTTATTGAAAGAAGCGTGAATATGAGCTTCACCTACGGCTTCTACTTTAACGATTCTTTTTTTGGTCGTAACCTTCTTTTGTTTTGCCATGTTTTCTAATTATTTAGTGGCTTTCTTTTTGCCAGCAACAGTTTTCTTTTTACCTTTACGTGTACGAGCGTTATTTTTTGTAGATTGCCCTCTTAAAGGTAATCCGCTACGATGTCTGATGCCTCTGTAGCAACCAATATCCATCAAACGCTTAATATTCAATTGAACTTCCGAACGCAATTCACCTTCGATAACGAAATTATCGCTAATTTCTTTACGAATGGCACTAAAATCGTCGTCTGTCCAATCTTTCACTTTCGTGTCAAGGTTCACTCCTGCATTTCTTAGAATCTTTCCAGCAGCACTTCTTCCTATTCCGTAGATATAAGTAAGACTTATTTCACCGCGCTTTTCGTTTGGTATATCTACTCCAGCTATTCTTGCCATAAATTTTTAATTTTATTTAGTTTTGACGTTGTTTGAACTTTGGGTTCTTTTTGTTAATAATGTACACTCTTCCTTTTCGTCTAACTGTAACACAGTCTTCGGAGCGTTTTTTAACAGATGTTCTTACTTTCATTTTTTTTAATTTTTTTAGTATTATTGAACTTTAAAACGGGTGCAAAAATACAATTTAATTTTTATATCTAAAAATAATTCTTCCTTTACTTAAGTCATAAGGCGACATTTCAATTTTTACTTTATCTCCGGTAAGAATTTTAATGTAGTGCATTCTCATTTTTCCGGAAATATGGGCAATAATTTTGTGTCCGTTTTCGAGTTCAACTCGAAACATTGCGTTGCCTAAAGCCTCAATTATTATGCCATCTTGCTCAATAGCTTTTTGTTTTGCCATTTATTATGAATTTTTATTTAATACTTCTTCAATAAACTCGAAAGAAGATAAAATATCGGCTTTTCCGTTGTGTATTGCTACAGTATGTTCAAAATGTGCCGACTTTTTATTGTCTTTAGTTGCCATAGTCCAACCATCTTCTAATTGAACAATTTCGCGTGCGCCCATGTTTATCATGGGTTCGATTGCAATAACCAATCCATTTAAGAGTTTGATTCCTCTTCCTCTTTTGCCATAATTGGGTACTTGTGGGTCTTCGTGCAATTTTTGACCTATTCCATGCCCTACCATTTCTCGAACAATTGAATATCCGGCTCTTGTAACATGCTCTTGTATGGCATAGCTAACATCGCCCAAACGTTTGCCTACAATTGCATTTTCAATTCCTTTGTAAAGGGATTCTTTTGTAATGCGTAGCAATTGTTGGTCTTGGTGAGTAATGTCTCCTACACCGTAAGTGTATGCCGAATCGCCATAATAGCCATTGAGCAATACACCACAATCTACCGATACTATATCGCCGTCTTTGAGTTCGCGAATTGAAGGCAATCCGTGAACTACATGTTCGTTAATGGATATGCAAAGGGTATTGGGAAATCCTCCATAATTTAAAAATCCGGGTATTCCACCGTTATCACGGATAAATTCTTCAGCAACCTTATCGAGTTTTATTGTAGAAACGCCCGGCTTAATAAGCTTAGCTATTTCGCCGTGCGTTTTTGCAACTAACTGATTGCTTAATCTAAGCAATTCTATTTCGTCATCGGTTTTATAAAAAATCATTCTAATTTTATCAGTTGTATTTTATTAAATAACTGAAGCTCCTGAGCCTGAACGTCCTTTTATTCTACCGGATTTCATAAGTCCATCGTAATGACGCATTAATAAGTGGCTTTCGATTTGCTGAAGCGTATCTAATACTACTCCTACTAAAATTAATAATGATGTTCCGCCATAAAACTGAGCAAAAACATTATTAACATTGGCTATCATAGCAAATGCGGGTAATATAGCAACTAATGCTAAGAAAATAGAACCCGGCAATGTGATTCGCGACATAACAGTATCTAAAAATTCAACGGTCTTTTTTCCGGGTTTTACACCGGGAATGAATCCGCCGTTCTTTTTCATATCCTCAGCCATTTGAGTGGGATTTACGGTTATAGCGGTATAAAAATAGGTAAATGCAATAACTAATAATGCAAATGTAAAATTATACCAAAAACCAGTAAAATCGGAAAAGGCTGCGCCAATGGAACTTAAGGTAGATGCGTCGAAACTTGAAAACATCATGGGAATAAACATAAGGGCTTGCGCAAAAATGATGGGCATAACGCCGGCAGCATTAACTTTTAAAGGTATGTACTGTCTTACGCCTCCATATTGTTTGTTTCCAACAATTCGTTTTGCATACTGAACAGGTATTCTGCGAGTTCCTTGTACCAACAAAATAACAGCCATAAAGATAAAAAACAAAATGACAATCTCTACTAAAAAGGCTACCAAACCACCACCGGATTGTTCTAAACGCGATGCAAATTCGCCAAATAAGGCAAATGGAAGACGTGCTATAATACCTATCATAATGATAAGTGATATACCGTTTCCTATACCTTTATCGGTAATTTTTTCGCCCAACCACATTACAAACATCGTTCCGGCTACTAAAATCAAGACCGATTCTAACATAAAAAATGTTTGACCGAGCCGAATAGCACCTTCTGGAAGTTGAGAAGTTAAAGTAATCAAGTATCCGGGTGCTTGTCCGGCAGTAATTAATACTGTTAGATAGCGTGTGATTTGATTTAATTTTTTACGCCCACTTTCACCTTCTTTTTGTAATCGCTGAAAATAAGGCATTGCCATACCAAGTAATTGAATTACGATAGATGCCGAGATATAAGGCATAATACCCAACGCAAATATAGAGGCATTACCAAATGCACCACCCGAAAACATATTTAGTAGTCCGAGTAAACCTTCTTGAGAGCTTTCTTGAAAATCCTGCAAACCGGCAGGGTCAATGCCGGGCAGAACTATTTGAGCACCAAGTCTGTAAATTAATAAAAAACCGATGGTAGTTAAGATGCGCGATTTTAATTCGTCTATCTTCCAAATGTTTTTTAATGTTTCTATAAAACCTTTCATTATTTATAATTTTATAACTTTACCATTAGCTGCTTCAATACTTTCAACTGCTTTCTTAGAAAAGGCATGAGCCGTAATATCTAATTTTAGAGTTAAAGCACCGTTTGCCAAAATTTTAACTATCTCGTTTCTGTTGATTAAACCGTGCTGTTTTAAAACATCGTAGTTAATTTCAGAAAGATTGTATTTTTGAGCAAGTTCTTGTAAAGTACTAATGTTAATGGCTTTATATTCAACTCTATTGATATTTCTAAAGCCAAATTTTGGAACGCGTCTTTGCAAAGGCATTTGACCACCTTCAAAACCGACTTTTTTGGAATATCCAGAGCGAGATTTAGCTCCTTTATGTCCTCTTGTAGAAGTGCCACCTTTACCGGAACCTTGACCTCGACCTATGCGCTTACGGCTTTTTGTAGAGCCAACTGCGGGTGTTAAATTACTTAAATTCATATCTTTACTAAAAAATATCTTAAACTTCTTCCACAACAACTAAATGTTGTACTTTATTTATCATACCTAAAATTTGAGGAGTTGCTTCGTGTTCGGCCGAACTACTGATTTTACCTAAACCCAAAGCTTGCAAAGTTCTCTTTTGGCGCAATGTACTCCCAATTTTACTTTTAATTTGTTTTATTTTTACTTTCATTTTAAAAAAAATTATTGGAAATGATTTTTAACCTTTAAAAACTTTATCAACAGAAATATTTCGATGCACTGCAACAGTTCTTGGGTCTCTTAAATTAAGTAAAGCTTCGATAGTCGCTTTAACTAAGTTATGAGGGTTAGAAGAACCTTTTGATTTTGCTAATACGTCTGTAATGCCAACGCTTTCTAAAACGGCACGCATTGCACCACCGGCTTTAACACCTGTACCATGAGAAGCGGGTTTTATAAAAACTCTGGCTCCACCAAATTTAGCAATTTGCTCGTGCGGAATAGTACCTTTGAAGATAGGAACTTTAATTAAATTCTTTTTAGCGTCTTCCACACCTTTAGCAATGGCAGTAGTAACCTCGCTTGCTTTACCCAAGCCAAATCCTACGATACCGTTTTCATCACCAACCACTACAATAGCAGAGAAACTAAATGTGCGTCCACCTTTTGTAACTTTAGTAACGCGATTGATAGCCACTAAACGGTCTTTTAGTTCTAAATCGCTTGTTTTTACTCTTCTTATACTTACTGACATAGTTTCTTAAAATTTAAGTCCTCCTTCTCTGGCTGCATCTGCTAAACTTTTAACTCTTCCGTGATAAAGGAATCCTCCACGGTCGAAAACAACAATTGCTATTCCTTTTTCTATGGATTTCTTAGCAATAAGTTCGCCAACTAATTTAGCCTGTTCAGTTTTATTAATATCTTTTTTATCTGAAATTTCTTTACTTAACGAAGAAGCCGAAGCTAAAGTAATGCCGCTGATATCGTCAATAACTTGAGCAAAGATGTGTTTATTACTTCTAAACACGGAAAGTCTCGGTGCTTCAGCAGAACCTTTTACATTTTTTCTGATTCTTCTTCGAATTTTCAGTCTTCTATCTTGCTTTTCTAAAGCCATAATTCAAAAAATTTTAAAGTTATTGTGCTGCCGATTTTCCGGCTTTTCTTCTTAATTCTTCATCAACAAATTTGATACCTTTGCCTTTGTAAGGTTCTGGTGGGCGCATAGCTCTTATTTTGGCAGCAACCATTCCTAAAAGTTGTTTATTGTGGCTTTTTAATACTACAACGGGGTTTTTACGTTTCTCGGTAGTGGCTTCTACTTTAACTTCTTGAGGAATTTGTATTGCTATATTGTGAGAATATCCTAATGACATTTCTAAAACTTGTCCTTTAGCTTCGGCTCTGTAGCCTACTCCCACAAACTCTTGTTTTGTTTCAAAACCTTTTGATACACCTTCCACCATATTAGCTATTAGTGCGCGGTACAATCCGTGCAAAGCTTTATGTCTTTTTTGGTCGGTAGGACGTAAAACAACTACTGTATTATTTTCAATTTCGACTTTAATATCGTCGTCAATTTTTTGTATTAGCTCACCCAATTTACCTTTAACGGTTACTATGTTTTTGTTAATTTCAATGGTAACGCCGGCGGGTATGCTAATAGGTAATTTTCCAATTCTTGACATTGTAAACTCCTTTTTTAATATACGTAACACAATACTTCGCCACCGATATTTAGGTTTTTTGCTTCTTTATTGGTCATAACACCTTGTGAAGTGGTAAGGATAGCAATACCTAAACCGTTAATAACTCTGGGTAGCTCTTTTGAACCGGCGTATTTTCTTAGCCCCGGTTTACTAATTCTTTCTATTTTTTTTATTGCAGGGACTTTGGTTTGAGGGTGATATTTCAAGGCAATTTTAATAATTCCTTGTTTGTTATCTTCCTCAAATTTATAACTTAATATATAGCCCTTTTCATGCAATATTTTTGTTATTTCACGTTTTAAGTTTGAGCCGGGTATTTCCACAACTCTTTTTTTTGCCATCACGGCATTTCTTACACGTGTTAAAAAATCTGCTATTGGATCTGTCATTTTAATTTTTTTTGAGTTTCGATTATTCAATCGGACTTTCAATTATACATTTTTTTACCAACTGGCTTTTTTTACGCCAGGTATTAAGCCTTTTGAAGCCATTTCTCTAAAAGTAATTCTACTGATTCCAAATTGACGAATGTAACCTTTTGGTCTTCCGGTTAATTTGCAACGGTTGTGCATTCTAATCGGATTAGAGTTTTTTGGTAATTTTTGTAAACCTTCGTAATCACCTTCTGCTTTGAGTTTTGCTCTTTTTTCGGCGTATTTTTCTACTAATCTTTTACGCTTTACTTCGCGAGCTTTCATTGATTCTTTAGCCATTTGTCTGTTTTATTTTTTTGTTTTAAATGGTACTCCAAATTCTTTAAGCAATGCGTATCCTTCTTCGTCGGTAGCAGCCGATGTAACAAAGGTAATGTTCATTCCTTGAATTTTATCAATTTTGTCGATATCAATTTCGGGAAAGATAATTTGTTCGGTAATGCCTAATGTATAATTTCCTTTACCGTCAAATTTGAATGGTACTCCTTTAAAGTCGCGTACGCGGGGTAAGGAAACCGAAATTAAACGTTCTAAAAATTCATACATTACGTTTTTGCGAAGTGTAACTCTTGCACCGATAGGCATTTTTCTGCGAAGTTTGAAGTTCGAGATGTCTTTTTTGGAAAGCGTTTTAACTGCTTTTTGTCCGGCAATGTTTGATAGTTCTTCGATTGCTATATCCAGAATTTTTTTATCGGCAATAGCTCTACCAACACCTTGATTGATTACAATTTTCTCTAAAACAGGAACTTGCATTACGCTTTTGTAATTAAAATCCTGTTTTAATTTTGGTACAATTTCTTGTTTGTACTTTTTTTTAAGATTTGGCGTGTACTCCATTATTTAATCTCCTCTTTTGATTTTTTTGCGTAACGCACTAATTTGCTGTTTTCATTAAGCCTTCTTCCAACACGTGTTGGTGTACCTTTAGAAGGGTCTAACAACATAAGGTTAGAAACATGTACAGGGGCTTCTTTTTTAATGATACCACCGTCAGGGTATTTTGCATTGGGCTTGGTATGTTTGGAAATAATGTTTACTCCTTCCACTAAAGCCTTGTTATCGGTAATATAAACTTTAAGGACTTTTCCTTGAGTTCCTTTATATTCGCCGCGCATAACTCTTACGATGTCTCCTTTTCTTATTTTTAATTTTTTTTGCATCTGAATACTTTTTTTAAAATTATAAAACTTCAGGAGCGAGAGAAACAATTTTCATGTATTTATCTCTCAGTTCGCGTGCTACAGGACCAAAGATACGAGTTCCTCTAATTTCGTCTGCTGCGTTTAGTAAAACGACAGCATTGTCGTCGAAGCTAATGTATGAGCCATCGGGTCTTCTCACGTTCTTTTTTGTTCTAACTACTACCGCTTTAGTAACCGAACCTTTTTTAACGTTGCTTGATGGGATAACACTTTTAATAGCAACAACGATTTTATCGCCCACTGTAGCGTATCTTCTATTGGTGCCACCGAGTACTCTTATGCAGAGTACTTCTTTAGCACCGCTATTGTCAGCTACTGCTAATCTGGATTCTTGTTGTATCATTTTATTTAGCCCTTTCTATAATTTCAACTAATCTCCATTTTTTTGTTTTGCTTAAAGGACGTGTTTCCATAATTTTTACGGTATCGCCTTCTTTGCAAGTATTTTCTTCGTCGTGAGCAATAAATTTGGTTGTTTTGTTTACAAATTTACCATAAATGGGGTGCTTTTCTTTTCTATGCACAGCTACAGTAATTGATTTTTGCATTTTAGTGCTTACTACTACCCCAATACGCTCTTTTCTTAAGTTTCTGGTTGTTTCTTCCATTTTATTCTCCGGTTAAATTTCTTTTATGCAATTCAGTTATTAATCTGGCAATCAAGCGACGAGTTTCCTTAATTTTATTGGGATTCTCTAAGGGAGTAATAGCATGATTCAACTTCAACTTGCTTAGAAGTGCCTTCGTGTCGTCTATTTTATCGAACAAATCATTTTTTGAAAGTTCTCGGATTTCTGAATTTTTCATTTGTTAAATTTTTAAGATTCAAAGTAATCACGTCTTACAATAAATTTAGTAGCTATTGGCAATTTTTGAGCTGCCAATCTTAAAGCTTCTTTGGCTACTTCAAAAGGAACGCCTTCGGCTTCGAATAAAATTCTTCCGGGTGTAACTCTTGCCACGAATAATTCGGGAGCTCCTTTACCTTTCCCCATACGTACTTCAGCCGGTTTTTTTGTAATCGGTTTATCGGGGAAAATACGTATCCAGATTTGTCCTTCACGTTTCATGTGGCGTGTAACAGCCTGACGGGCTGCTTCTATTTGCCTACCTGTAATCCAAGTTTGCTCAAGAGCCTTTATTCCGAAAGAACCGAAAGCCAATTGGTTTCCTCTCCCAGCATTGCCTTTCATTCGGCCCTTTTGCTGCTTTCTGAATTTAGTCTTTTTCGGTTGTAACATTTTAATTTAATTTTTTATTGCCTATTTTCTTTTTCTTCTTGGACCTTTGTTGGTTGTGGCTGCTTTTTGTTTTTTCAAGCCGATATTTGGCGAAAGGTCGCGTTTGCCATAAACTTCACCTTTACAAATCCAAACTTTGATACCAATAAGTCCAACTTTTGTAAGTGCTTCGGCAATAGAATAGTCAATATCAGCTCTAAGGGTATGTAATGGAGTACGCCCTTCTTTAAACATTTCCGAGCGAGCCATTTCAGCACCATTTAAGCGTCCCGAAATGAGTACTTTCATACCTTCGGCACCCATTCTCATGGTTGATGCAATAGCGGTTCGGATTGCTCTTTTGTAAGCTATTTTACCTTCAACTTGTCGAGCAATATTATTAGCCACAATTACAGCGTCAAGCTCAGGTCTTTTGACTTCAAAGATGTTTATTTGTACATCTTTTTCGGTAATTGTTTTTAATTCCTCTTTTAATTTGTCCACTGCTTCGCCTCCTTTTCCAATAATGATACCCGGACGAGCAGTATGTACTGTAACAGTAATCAATTTTAGTGTTCTTTCGATAATGATACGAGAGATGCTTGCTTTAGATAAGCGCGCATTGAGATATTCTCTAATTTTTGTATCTTCCACTAATTTATCGGCGTATTTGTTACCGCCATACCAATTGGAATCCCAACCTCTGATGATTCCTAACCTGTTACTTATCGGATTCGTTTTTTGTCCCATTATTCTTTGGTTTGAATGTCTTTAGTTTCTTGTATTTCCTTACTCACTTTATCGGCAACACTTCCCAAAATCAAAGTAACATGATTTGATCTTTTTCTGATACGGTGCGCTCTACCTTGTGGAGCAGGTCTTAAACGTTTTAAAACACGAGCCGAATCGACAAAAACTTCTTTTACAAATAAATTTGCATTTTCCATTCTTTCGCCTTCGTTTTTAATACCCCAGTTTGCAATAGCAGATTTTAATAATTTTTCAAGTCTGTTAGAAGCTTCTTTGGGACTAAATTTTAAAATATCAAGTGCTTTATTAACATCAACACCTCTGATTTGGTCTGCAACTAATCGCATTTTTCTGGGTGATGTCGGGCAATTTTTTAATACAGCAAAATATTTATTTTTTCTTTCTTCACTGGCTTGCTCCGCTCTTAGTCTTTTTTTTGAGCCCATTTTCTTATTTCTAAAAATTAACGGTTATTATTTATTTTTCTTTCCGCCATGTCCTCTAAATGTACGAGTTGGAGCGAATTCTCCGAATTTATGACCTACCATATTTTCTGTTACATAAACGGGAATAAATTTATTTCCGTTGTGAACGGCAATAGTATGTCCAACAAAATCTGGAGATATTACAGAAGCCCTTGCCCAAGTTTTTATTACCGCTTTCTTACCTGATTCATTCATAGCAAGAACTTTTTTCTCAAGCTTATAATTGATAAAAGGGCCTTTTTTTAACGATCTACTCATTTTTCCTTTATTTTATCAGGTTATTTTTTTCTGTTTTCAATAATATATCTACTCGAATACTTATTAGGTCTGCGAGTTTTATAACCTTTAGCTAATAAGCCTTTGCGCGAACGTGGATGACCTCCTGAGGATTTACCTTCACCACCACCCATTGGGTGGTCAACAGGGTTCATGGCTACACCTCTTACGTGTGGACGTCTTCCTAACCAACGCTCTCTACCGGCTTTACCTGATTTTTCGAGATTATGCTCTGAGTTAGATACTACTCCCATGGTAGCTTTGCAAGTAATTAACACCATTCGAGTTTCACCTGAGGGCAATTTTAAGATTGCATATTTTCCTTCACGTGAAGTGAGTTGTGCGTAAGTACCGGCACTTCTTGCCATAACAGCTCCTTGGTTGGGTTTTAATTCGATATTGTGAATTACCGAACCCAGAGGAACATCGGATAAATACAATGAGTTACCTATTTCTGGCGCAACACCTTTACCTGAAATTACAGTTTGCCCTACTTGAAGTCCGTTGGGCGCGATGATATATCTTTTTTCACCATCGGCATAAAATAATAGTGCAATACGAGCAGTTCTGTTGGGGTCGTACTCAATTGTTTTCACAACTGCGGGTATCCCTTCTTTGTCTCTTTTGAAGTCAATTACTCTGTATTTTCTTTTATGTCCACCACCAATCTGACGCATGGTCATTCTACCTGTATTATTTCTACCTCCGGTATTTTTTTTACCGAAAGTTAAAGATTTTTGAGGTACTCTGGTAGTTACTTCGTCAAAAGTACTTGCTATTTTATGTCTTTGACCGGGTGTTGTCGGTTTAATTTTTCGTACAGCCATTTTTTTTAAATATTGCTATAAAAATCAATTTTATCTCCCTGAGCTATTGTAACAATAGCTTTTTTGAATGCCGGCGTTTTTCCGGAAATTACACCGGCTTTTGTAAATCTTGATTTACGTTTACCAGCATAGCGTAAAGTATTAACTGCCTCAACGGTAACACCATAAGCATCTTCAACGGCTTGCGCTATTTGAAGTTTATTGGCATCTTTATTTACAATAAATCCGTACCGATTAAGTTTTTCGCTTAAGGCATTCACTTTTTCAGTTACTATGGGTTTTACTAAAATATCCATGTTAAAATTACTGATTTTGGTTATATCTTTCTTCTAAAACTTTAACCGCACTTTCAAATAATACAAGATTTTTAGCATCTAAAATGCTGTATGTATTTAAATCTGAGGCTTTTATTACATTGATGCCTTTCAAATTGCGCGATGACAAATATACGTTATTATTTTGTTCTGCAACAACAAAAAGAGATTTTTTATTTAATAAATTCAAATTCGTAGTAATTCCTAATAAATCTTTGGTTTTTGGTTTATCAAATTTAAAATCTTCAACAACTAATATTGCATTGTCTTTGGCTTTGTATGAAAGTGCCGATAAGCGAGCTAAACTTTTTAATTTTTTGTTTAGCTTGAAGCTATAATTGCGTGGGCGTGGACCAAAAACTCGTCCTCCACCTCTAAAAACCGGAGATTTAGCACTACCCATACGAGCTGTACCTGTACCTTTTTGACGTTTCAATTTTTTAGTGGTACCGCTTACTTCTGCGCGTTCTTTAGATTTATGAGTACCTTGGCGTTGGTTAGCCATGTATTGTCTAACATCTAAATAAATAGCATGGTCATTGGGTTCTATACCGAAAATATCTTCTGTCAGATTAATTTTTCTTCCGGTTTCTTTTCCTTCTATGTTTAAAACATTTAATTCCATTACTTTTCAATAATTAAATATGAACCTTTAGCACCGGGTACCGAGCCTTTTAGTACCAATAAATTTTTGTCTGCAATTACTTTCATTACACGAAGGTTAAGGACTTTAACTCTTTCGTTTCCGGTTCTACCAGCCATTCTCATTCCTTTGAATACTCTTGAGGGGTGAGAAGATGCTCCTAATGAACCGGGCGCGCGGAGTCTGTTGTGCTGACCGTGTGTAGCGTCATTGACACCACTAAAACCATGACGTTTTACAACGCCTTGAAAACCTTTACCTTTTGATGTTCCAATTACATCAACCCAGAGTTGATTATCGAAATAATTTACATCAATAACATCACCTAATTTCCAGTTTTTTTCTTCTCCTAAGAACTCAACAACTTTTCTTTTGGGTGTTGTACCTGCTTTTTTGAAATGTCCCATTTCGGGTTTTGTTGTGTGCTTCTCTTTTTTTTCATCAAAAGCTAACTGTATGGCATTGTAGCCTTCGGTTTCTTTTGTTTTAACTTGAGTTACAACACAAGGACCCACTTCGATAACAGTACAAGGAACATTTTTTCCATTTTCATCGAAAACGGAAGTCATTCCGATTTTTTTTCCTATTAATCCTGGCATTTTTTAATTAATTTTTTGTTGGCGGTTACAAACCATCATTTGCAACACAACGTTTACTTATCAAACTTTAATCTCTACTTCCACACCGCTTGGTAATTCTAATTTCATTAGAGCATCGATTGTTTTGGGTGTATTGCTGTAAATGTCAATCAATCTTTTGTAAGATGATAACTGAAATTGCTCGCGCGATTTTTTGTTAACAAAAGTTGAACGCAAAACGGTAAAAATTC
Organism: Paludibacter propionicigenes; assembly: GCA_020721325.1. Lineage (GTDB taxonomy): Bacteria > Bacteroidota > Bacteroidia > Bacteroidales > JAIFNL01 > JAIFNL01. Next base: position 7,912 of record DYNA01000057.1, on the reverse strand, counting down.
TTTTGTGCGTAGGCAAAGGAATTGGACCGCTTACAACTGCACCTGCTGCTTTCACAGTTTTTACAATCTTCTCGGCTGAATTATCAACCAAATTATGGTCGTAAGATTTAAGTTTTATTCTTATCTTTTGACTCATTTAATAAAAACTTTAAAATAGTGAATTTAGTTAAATTATAAATTCCGAACTTAAAAAAAAGTTTTTAAGTCGGAACATTATTTTATTTTTTATTTACTTTTTATATTATCAATTACTTCTTTGGCAAAGTTAGCCGGAAGTTGAGCATAGTGTAAAAATTCCATGCTCGATGTGGCTCTACCTTGAGTAAGAGTACGCAAAGTGGTAACGTATCCGAAAGTTTCGGACAAAGGTACTTTTGCTTTGATTATACGCGAACCGGATTTTGATTCCATGCCTTCTACTTGTCCTCTGCGTCTGTTTAAGTCGCCGATTACATCGCCCATATACTCATCGGGAGTTACAATTTCCATTTTCATAATAGGCTCTAAAAGAATTGGTTTTGCTTTGGCAGCGGCTTCTTTGTAGGCTATTTTTGCAGCTAATTCAAACGAAAGTTGGTCTGAGTCAACAGCGTGAAATGCACCGTCTTCGAGAACTACTTTCAAAGAATCGACTTCGTATCCGGCTAAAGGTCCGTTTTTCATTGCGGCTTTGAAACCTTTTTCAACGGAAGGAATAAATTCTTTAGGAATATTACCACCTTTAACGGCATTTTCAAATTGTAAGCCTTCTTTTCCTTCGTCGGCAGGAGAAATGGTAACACTAATTTTAGCGTATTTACCTCTACCACCCGATTGTTTTTTAAATACTTCTTCGTGTTTTACAGTTGCAGTAATGGCTTCTTTGTAGGTAACTTGAGGTTGTCCTTGGTTACATTCTACTTTGAACTCTCTTTTTAATCTATCTACAATGATTTCCAAATGAAGCTCGCCCATACCTCTGATAATGGTTTGACCGGTATTTTCATCTGTATTTACTGAAAATGTAGGGTCTTCTTCGGCAAGTTTATTAAGTGCCATGCCGAGCTTTTCTACATCTTTTTGAGTTTTAGGTTCAATAGCAATACCGATAACGGGTTCGGGGAAAGTCATTGATTCTAACAAAATAGGTTTGTTTTCGTCGCAAAGCGTATCACCTGTTTTAATGTCTTTAAAACCTACTACGGCAGCTATATCACCGGCACCAACTTCTTCAAGCGGATTTTGTTTATTAGCGTGCATTTGGTAAATTTTAGAGATTCTGGTTTTTTTACCGTTTCGGGTATTGAGCAGTTGCATACCGGCAGTTAATACGCCGGAATATACTCTAATAAATGCAAGTCGTCCAACAAATGGGTCAGTAGCTATTTTGAAAGCCAAAGCAGCTAAAGGTTCTTTTTCATCTGGTTTTCTTGTAATGATTACCTCTTCGTTATCGGGGTCTGTGCCTTCAATGGCTTCAATGTCGATAGGAGAAGGTAAAAATGCAGCAATAGCATCGAGTAATCTTTGAACACCTTTGTTTTTAAAAGCCGAGCCGCAAAGAACGGGAACAATGGATTGGTCAATAGTAGCTTTTCTAACGGCAGTTTTTATTTCATCAATTGAAATCGTATGATTTTCATCGAAGAATTTTTCTAATAACGTATCGTCGTATCCGGCAACTTGTTCAATCAATTTTTCTCTCCACTCATGAGCAGTTTCAATGTAGTCGTCTGGAATGGGAACTAATTCGTATTTGGTACCCAATTTAGCGTCTTCGCTCCACACAACGGCTTTATTTTCAATCAAATCAATAACTCCCTGAAAATCGGCTTCTGAACCAATAGGTATTTGCAAAGGAACAGGATTAGCACCTAATCTATCTTGAATTTGTTTGATAACACCATAAAAGTCGGCACCGGTTCTGTCCATTTTATTAACAAAACCGATACGTGGAACTTTGTATTTAGTGGCTTGTCTCCATACAGTTTCCGATTGGGGCTCCACACCTCCAACTGCACAAAACAAAGCTACCGCACCGTCGAGTACACGTAAAGAACGTTCAACTTCAACTGTAAAATCAACGTGTCCGGGAGTATCAATGATATTGATTTTGTGTTCAATATCGTTGTATTTCCAGTAAGTTGTAGTTGCAGCCGAAGTAATGGTAATACCACGTTCTTGCTCTTGCACCATCCAGTCCATAGTAGCAGCTCCATCATGTACTTCTCCAATTTTATGAGTGATACCGGTATAATACAAAATACGTTCGCTAACGGTTGTTTTACCGGCATCAATGTGAGCCATGATACCAATATTTCTTGTGTATTTTAAGTCTTTTGCCATTCTCTTTACTCTACTTTTCTCTTGCTTTTTTAAAATCTAAAATGGGCGAAAGCTTTGTTGGCTTCAGCCATTTTATGTGTATCTTCTTTTTTCTTAAATGCACCACCTTCTTCGTTGTAAGCAGCAAGGATTTCGGCAGCTAATTTATCGCTCATTGATTTACCTGTTCTTTTTCTTGCGTAAAGAATAAGGTTTTTCATACTGATTGAAATTTTTCTTTCCGGACGCACTTCCATTGGAACTTGAAATGTAGCACCACCAATTCTTCTACTTTTTACTTCTACGTGAGGAGTAATGTTTTCGAGGGCTTTTTTCCAGATTTCAAGTGGGCTTTTTTCAATTTTTTTAGCCGAGCGTTCTTGAATTAGTTCTAAAGCATCGTAGAAAATTTTGTACGTAGTACTTTTCTTGCCGTCATACATCATATTGTTTATGAAGCGAGTAACCAAAGAATCGTTAAATTTTGGATCTGGCAAGATAATTCTTTTTTTAGGTTTTGATCTTCTCATTTCTTTTTACCTTTTGCTGCTACTTGTTGTTGTTGTTGCTGATTTTTTTCTTTTGGGCGTTTAGCTCCATATTTTGAACGTCTTTGTGTACGTCCGTTAACGCCGGCTGTATCGAGCGCACCGCGAATGATGTGATAGCGAACGCCCGGAAGGTCTTTTACCCTACCACCTCTAATTAATACTACGGAGTGTTCTTGTAAATTATGCCCTTCGCCGGGTATATATGCGTTTACTTCCTTTCCATTAGTCAAACGAACTCTGGCTACTTTACGCATAGCCGAGTTTGGTTTTTTTGGTGTAGTAGTGTAAACTCTTACGCACACGCCTCTTCGCTGTGGACATGCCTCCATGGCAGGAGATTTGCTTTTATCCTCCAAGTCTTGGCGTCCTTTTCTTACTAACTGCTGTATTGTTGGCATGAAGTTAATTATAAAAAATTAATTTACTATTTTAAAAGTCATTTTTTCGGAGTGCAAAGGTATAACAATATTCTTGTAAAACAATACATTATTTTCTTTATTTTTTCTTTTTTTTGAATTACTTGTTTATACCTTTTATTAATATTCTAAATATCAATATTTTACATTTGTTTTTTTTTATTTTTTAATTTCTAAAATAAATCAAAAAAAATGTTAAATATTTTTTTAACCTCCAATTTGAATGGCAATATTTAGAAATTTTAATTGTTTTTTTACAAAAAAAATTAAAAAAAATTTCTTAAAAAGACGAATTGAATAAATTCATCGCTTTTTCAAGCTTTTTTTCCAAAGGTAAATTTCCATCAATCCAATGTATTTTTGTGCCTTTTTTTTCCATTGAGCGAAACCAAGTCATTTGACGTTTGGAAAACTGATGAATGGCGATATTGAGCTGTTCAAACATTTGGTTGTAAGTGAGTTTTTGTGTTAAATAAAGTGTTAAAAATTTATATTCCAAGCCATAATAAATTAAATCGTCGGGCGAAATACCTGATTGAAGTAATTTTTCAACTTCTTGTATCATTCCGTTTTCAAGGCGTTCTTTCAAGCGAAGGGTAATTCGTTCTCGTCGCAAATTTCGGTCGAAGTTTATTCCCAAAACTAATGAATTTACTTTGGGAAAATGGGTTCTGACATGCGGATTTGTTTGACAAAAAGTTTCTATTTCGATGGCTCTAATGGCTCTTTTCGGGGTATCGAAATCGGTGGTATTGTGAACTTTTTTAAGGGTTTTAAGAATTTCGATTAAATCGGGTAATGATTTGTTTTCCAATTCATTGCGAAGAGTTTGATTGATGGGTGCATTGATTAATTGATAATTTTGCAAAACCGATTCGATATACATTCCGCTGCCACCTGCCAAAATGGGAATTTTCTCTTTCTCTGAAATTTTGGCGAAAGCCTTAAAGAAATCGTGCTGAAATTCAAACACATTGTATTTATATCCGGCTTCTACAATATCGACCAAATGCACCGCAACGGGTGAGCCATTGACAAAATAATCGGCTAAATCTTTGCCCGTGCCAATGTCCATGCCGCAATACACTTGACGTGAATCGGCACTAATGATTTCGGTTTGGAGTTGGTGTGCCAAATGTGCGGCAAAAGTGGTTTTGCCGGTAGCTGTGGCACCAAGTATGGTTATTAAATTGTATTTCAATTTGTTTTTTTTGTGAGTTTGAAAATTTGAAAATTTGAAAATTTATAAACAACGAACCGCCGCCTGCACCATGTTATAGTTTTTATTTATTATTCATTACGTTATTCAATAAATTTGACACAATCATCGCTTATATATTTTTGTTTATCAGCTATCCAATTCGGTAACCCTGGTGGTTGCACTTCTTTTCCTTCGTTTTCTGCTTGTGCTACTTTTTGGTTCAAATCTAATAACTGTTGTAATATATCTTTTTTAGTATCGAAACCATAAGCTTCAATTACAGCATTATCCAAATCAGTGTGTAAATCTTTCAGTTTGTTTTTGCCCGGTTTTTCTAAAACCCTATAAACATCTCTTAATGAAGATTTGTTTTTATCCATTATTGCATTGCGTTCATTTCGCAAGTTTTTTGATAGTTGTGCAATTTTCTCTATTTGTTTTTCTGTGGGATTTTGAGGCCAAGGGAATGTGTCCCAAACGGTATTCGTTTTATAAGCAGGCGTACCACCAAGTGTAGCTCCTTTTACTAACAACCATTTCCAATGTAAATTAGATTGAATTATACCAAATGAATAATTATCTTCAAACGAAAAAACGACTAATGCATCATTTGAATGTATATCAGAACTGATAAATTCAAAAATTGGACGTAAACTTCTTCGTGCACATACAATATATCTGGTCAGAATATTTAGATTTGCAATCATATCTTCTCTGCCATAAGACAACTTCCACCATTTATTGTAAAAATTAATATGATGTTTGTTGGTATTAGCTTTTGGATTTTTAGAAGTAATTTTCCCATTATCTTCTTCTTGTTTTTTTGCTTTTGCCTCTCGGACTGGTAATACTTCTTTCTCTATTTTTTTGTATAGCTGTTTATATACAGAGGCTTCGTTTGTATCTTTTAATGTAAAATCTATTACAAAACGCTGTGGTTGAGATTTATATTTGGCAACAAGTTCGTATCCTATTAAAAAAGGTTTTAACACATCTTTGTAATTAGGGTGCTTTTTAATAATTTCCTGTGCTTTTGCTACCGACATTAGAAAACCTTCGTGTCCGTGTGTTTGACCTAAAAAAACCATTTTAGGATTTCTATTACATTCCAAAACCTTTGCAGAAGTTACATCGGTTGTAAGGCTTAGACTACTATTTATGAAATCTATTTCATGCTTAATGAGTTCGTTGTTTTTATTCTCAAAATAGAGGAGTTTATTATTTTGATATTCTCCTTTTTTCCAATTTACAATTGACACATTTACAACTGCTTCGCCAGTCCAATTTTGCGATGAAACTGCATTAACAATTGTGCCTCCATTTTTTACAATATACTCCAAACTACCTTCGCGGCTGTAATTTTCGCGTATGGTGTTTGTTCCGATTAATCCTGCAAAGCCGTTTTGCTTTAACTGTTTATGTGCTTTATAAAACCAATACACACAAAAATCGGCACGTCCCGGAACTTCAGGGTAAGCATTTCGGAGTTTGTCAATATATTCCTTTCCAAATTCAACTTGCATTTTATTTTTGCTTTGATATGGCGGATTACCAATTATTGCATCAACCTCAGTCCATTGTCTTTCAGTTCCATCTTCGTTTAAAAGTGCATCGGTGCAAATTATGTTTTCATCTAAATTGTCTAATGGTAAAGCTTCCGAATTGTCATTCGCTTCTTTTATACTCAATTCTTTGGCAATCATTAGCGTTACTTTTGCAAGTTCTACGGCATACGGTTTTATATCTATACCGTAAAATTGTTTTGTACTTACATAGTTTCCAGCCAAAAAGAATTTTTGAAATTCTTTTACTTCTTCTTTGGTTTTTGCATTTTCGCGAATTAAGGTTAAGAGTGTTTTCTCCAATCTTTTCATTTCTTTAAAAGCCACAAATAAGAAATTCCCACTTCCGCAGGCAGGGTCAAGTACTTTAAAATTACGTAATTCGTTCAAAAGTGCATAATATTCGTTCAATGTTTCGGCTTTTTCTATTCGCTCTAACCAAGGATTTATTATAGCCGGATAAACAATTTTGCGAATATCTATTTCGCGGGTGTAGTGCGCCCCAAGCTGATGTCGTTCGTCAATTTCTAAGGAACTCTCGAAAATTGAGCCGAAAATAGCAGGGTTTACATTATGCCATTTCCGCATGGCGGCAGTCTGAAATCGTTCCAATTCAAATCGAGTAAGTTCTAATCGGTTTACATCTAAAAACAAACCGCCGTTGAAATAATCAACGCCTTTGTACATGCCGCCTTCGGTAATACCTTGCGTATTCATTTCTTTGAAAAGATTCCCGATTAAATCGTAAGAAATGGGTACAATTCCGGGTTCGTTTCCGGCTTTATTTAAACATTCATTTACAACTGTTGTGAATATATTGTTGGGAAGTAAACCAATATCTTCGGCAAACATAGCCACCACGCATTGCATACAATACAATAAAGCTTTTTTTCTATCGATTCCTCTTTTAATCATCGAACGAAAAGCGTAACCAACATCTTTTACTACGTTTTCTGTTATTTCTTCTTTATTTGTTCCCCATTTTACTAATTTTGGAATTGGTAATAAAAAATTCAAATTTTGTCGGCGTTCAACTAAATTGTCAATGGTTAATATATCAAGCGGTTCATCAATATTTGTATCAAAATCGTAAATCCAAAATTCATCAAAATTGCATAAAATAACATATTGAGGTCGGTTCGGAACTAAGAGTTCCCAATATTTAAAAGCTTGTTGGTAATGTTTGGTTAGGTTTTCGCCTTGCTTTTTCATTTCTATTAAAACGCGCGGTTTCCAAACCAAATCGGCAAAACTTGTACTTTTCTTTTCAGTATTTTTGATACGAAATTCACAATTAGCTCCTGCACTTTTAAGCCCTTCGTTGTAACCTAAGGACATAAAAAAGTGGTCAAGAAAAATTTGAGCTTCACCCTTTTCATCTCCTTTAATATGATTTTTTGTATAATCTACAAACTGTTGTATTGAATGTTCTGTCATTTCGTATTATGTATCTGTTTATTTTTTTTTTCAATAAGCCAACCGGGTAGCTTACGCCCCCTAAGAACCGTACCCAGCAAGTTTCCCCACATAACAGCCCAGAGCATCTGAAAAACAGAGTTTTGCGTTAAACTGCCTAATTGTTAAACGTACTTTTTTTAATTTTTTTTCTGCAAAAATACACTTTTCAGATGAATAATCATAGCTTTTTTTTGTTTTTTTTCTTCGCCTTTCGGCAAAAAAAAAACAAAACGCACCCTGCGCTTTGCTTTACGAAATGCTGTAGGTTACGTCAGGTTTTAATCAGCGTAACAAATTAATAATCAGCATCATGCCGGAACAACGTGAAACGGTAGCCGCCGTGCCCACTTTTTCTGCGGGCATGGTCGGCTACCGTATCATATCTTTGTACCCTAAATATACTTATAAAAAACTATGTTA
>DYNA01000056.1 GCA_020721325.1 Paludibacter propionicigenes | reverse complement strand
ATAACCTTATTTTTTTTATTCTACAAATTTTTGTCGTACATATTGTTATAAATTTTAATTTTTATAAATCAGTCATTTTCAAAATAATAAGAAAAATAATTTACTAATTTTTAAAATTTATAACCTAAAGAAAAATAAACCCAACGACCAAAGCCCAATGTGCCTTTGTCGAATTGAGGATTAGAAAGGGTTGTAGGATAATAAATTTTTTCATCGAGTATATTGCTCATATTCAAGTTGGTATATAAGCCGCTATTGAAAAGTTCGTTGGCTCTGATGTTTGCGCTTAAAGTGAAATGAGTTGGCGATTCTACGCCTACTCTTCCATTGTAAATGCCATTGTCGGTTACGATAGGCAATTGATTTTCATCAATATAGCTTGGATTCCAAGCTGTTTGCATTTTATCTACAAAGCGACCGGAAAGGCTAAAATCAACTTTTTTTACCGTGTAAATGGCATTGAGGTAGGCTAAAAATGTGGGAGAATAAGCTAAATCAATGTTTTCGTAGCCTTTGCGTTGGTCGGTCGATTTTTGGTAAATGCCGCGTGCATCGAGCAGCAAATGTTCGCCGGGTTTAAATTTAATTCCCAATTCGGCACCTATGGTGGTATTTTTTCCTTCGTTTCGGCTGATAATGTAGATGTTATCGTTTTCGTCCACAATATTTATTCTCGAAATCAAATCGTTGAGTTGATTGTAAAAAACCGAAGTTGTTATTGAAACTTTTGAAGCAACAAGTGTTTGGTAATTTATTTCGTAAGTTACAATATCTGCCGATTTTAAGGTTTCGTTTGTTCCAAACATATCAAATTGAGCAGTAATTGAGGGCTGTTTAATTGCTTTTCCATACAAAAGTTTTAAGGTATTTGTAGAATTGATGGAATATACAACTGCCAAACGAGGCACAAAATCGAAAGCCGTTTCGGGTTCAAAGCTATAATTTATCATTAGCGGCACTGTAAATCGGTCTTCGTAAGGCATTATGCTTGTAACGGTGTAGGGTTGTATATTTTCTAAACGAAATCCGGCTATTACATTAATTTTTTCAGATATTTGGTAATTAAGCTGTGTAAAAAAGCCAAAAGTTTGCACATCGTCCGATGACCATTCAAAATCGTTGTACCCAAATTGCGGATAATCGACCAAAATCATGAAATTGTCCACGTATCGAGTGTTTAAGCCAGTTAAAATATTTAATTTTTCACTTGGCGAAAAAATTGTATTCCATTCAATATCAATGGCGTTCATGCGTGAAATGTTGTTGGTGGCAGCATTGGCAAAAAAGAAATTATCATCGACCCAATGGTTGTCGGTGGTAAAATCGGTTTTTAGGCTCATGCTTATTTTTTCATTCCATTCTTTGTTGTAAGCCAAAGAGCCGTAAGCCGAAAAATAGTGGACTTTATGCCCTTCGCCTGCACCAAACATAAATTCGGCTGTTCCTTTTTCGCTGCTAATTAAGCCAAAGTTGGCTGTAATATCTTTAAAAGTTCCGCTAAAATTAACCATTCTTCGGTTTGTATTGAGCAGATTTTTTGTAGTTTGGGTATTCAAATTCCAGCCATTGTCAGCAAAATCGGCAGTTGCAACAGAGGCATCGGTCATTAAATCGCCAAAAGGCACATCAATTCCGTTGTCTTTATAAATAGATGAGTACAGCGAATATGAAAAATCGTCCGATTGTCCTTTAAATTCTACAAAAATGTTTCTGCTATCAAAGTTTCCCACAGAAGTAGCTACTTGATTAAATGCCTCATCTTCAGATATTTGATTGGTTATAATATTGATAGCACCAAAAAAAGCACCACTTCCATAAATTACCGACATAGGACCGCGAATGACCTCTATTCTGTCGATAGCTTCTATCGGAATGGCAAATTTTTCGGTCATGTACGAGGCAAATTGCACGTCAATACGCTGGTCAACGCCATTGACAAGAACGACCATATTATTAAAATTTCCGGTAGAAAAAAATCCGCGAACCCCGTAATTTTTAGAACCGTTCCAGCCATAATCGTCTATCAAATACATTCCCAAGACATCTTGCAGGATTTCCTCAACACTTTTGTACCCTATTTTTTCAATTTCGGCACGTTGCACTACCACTACACTCGCCGGAATTTTATTAATATTCTCGGTATTTTTACTTGCCGTTATTACCTGCAAATTTAATAATTCTTCCAGCGATAGTTCCGAATAATCTATTTCCAAGCCACTCATTTTTACATTCAAAACAGAACCAGTTGCTTGCATTTCTTGTATCGAAAATTTTTCTTTTTCAAAAACCAAAATCGTATAATCTGGCGCAAGAGTGATTGCATAATTGCCGTTTTTGTCGCTCAAGGTTTTAGTTTCGTGGTTTTTTACCTTCACAATTACATTTTTCAAAGGCACATTGTTTTCATCTGTTATTGTTCCTTTTACTTCTTGTTGCGAAAAACTTGAAATCGAAACCCAGATAGATAAAATAAATAAAGCTGTTTTTTTCATAATTAGTTTTTTTATTGGTTCAATATTTTTTCTTTGCAATGATTTTTTAAAGAATTTTAACTTACAAAAATAAAAAAAAAAAGCATTTTGATACTCTAAAAAAAAAAAATTATAATTATGAAGTTGAAAAAAGGACTGCCCAATACAGTTCGTTTAATTAAATGTTCGATACTTAGGTACATTATTTAAGTTTAAATCATAGACTTTTGAATATTGAAGCTAAAAAAGAGCTTTAGATTTATCTTTATAAAACAAACCATTGATATACAGAATGATAACAATAAAGCTCGAAAATTCTTAATAAGCAAATAAATTAATTTCAACCATTTTCTTATTCTCAAAACAAATTTAAAATAAACAGTTTTCTCGTTTATTTGTGTCGCTTTTTTTTAGAAAAGTTTAAAGATTTATTTTTTCAATAAAAAAAAAAATCGACACGACCATTTTTGAAGTATAAAAACATTGTTTGTATTTTTACAATGCATAGAATAAATATGTTTTTCTAAAATTCTAATAATGAGCCATCTGAAAGCGAAAAATAAAAAAAAAGGATAAAAAACAAAGTGTAAATTTAACATTTCAAGAGAAATGCTGTATATTAAAAAAATGTTTTTAAACATTTTTTATGTAAATGTTATTTTTTTGTTATTTTTTTTCTATATTTGGAAACTTCAAAATAAAAAAAAACCATTTTATTTTAAAGTAAAAAATACAAATTATAATAAAAAAATATAAATTCAAAGGCAAACGTAGTAATTCTATTTTACTACAAAATTAACAAATAAACTAAACAATATTATGAAAGTTTACAACACAAACGAAATCCGGAATATTGCATTGCTCGGTAATGCCGGCTCCGGGAAGACCACTCTGGCCGAAGCAATGCTTTATGAAGGCGGCTTAATAAAAAGACGCGGCGATGTAGCAAGTAAAAATACTGTTTCGGACTACAACGAAATAGAACACGAACAAGAGGGTTCGGTATTTTCTACAGTGCTTTATACAGAGTGGTTGGGTAAAAAAATAAATATTCTTGATACTCCCGGATTAGACGACTTTGTGGGAGGTGTCGTTTCGTCTCTTTATGTAACTGATACTGCGCTTATTTTGCTCAATGCTCAAAATGGAGTTGAGGTAGGTGCCGAATTGAGTTTCAGACACACTAAAAGAATGAAAAAACCGGTTGTTTTTGTAGTAAATCATCTGGACCACGACAATTCAAATTTTGAAAAAACAATAGATGAAACCAAACAACAATTTGGAAATAAAGTAACCATTGTTCAATATCCAATTAATGCCGGACCTAATTACAACGCATTGATTGACGTATTGTTAATGAAAATGTACAAATGGAAAGCCGAAGGAGGCGCACCCGAAATAAGTGCCGTACCCGAATCGGAAATGGACAAAGCGCAAGAACTTCATGCAGCTTTAATTGAATCTGCTGCCGAAAATGATGATTCATTGATGGAAATCTTTTTCGACAAAGGCACTCTAACCGAAGACGAAATGCGTTGCGGCATAAGAAAAGGTTTAATTACCAGAGGAATGTTTCCGGTTTTTTGTGTAAACGCTAAAGCCGATATGGGCGTTCGCCGCTTGATGGAATTCTTGGGCAATGTAGCACCTTCGCCCGAATTGATGCCCGCTTTAACAAATGAAAACGGTGACCAAGTAAAATGCGAAACCAAAGCACCTACTTCATTGTTTGTTTTTAAAAGTGCGGTAGAACAGCACTTAGGCGAAATACTTTATTTTAAAGTAATGCAAGGCGAATTAAAAGAGGGAGATGATTTAATTAACACCAACAAACGTGGAAAAGAACGTTTGGCACAACTTTTTTCCGTTGCCGGAAAAAATAGAACCAAAGTAGAAAAATTAGTTGCCGGCGACATTGGTGCAACCGTAAAATTGAAAGAATCAAAAACCAATCATACCATTAACGATAAAAGCCTTGAATGGACTTTTCCGGCAATGGAATTTCCAGCTCCAAAATTTCATATTGCAATAAAAGCGGTGAATGAATCGGACGAAGAGAAATTGGGTGAAGCTCTAAATCGTATTCACGAAGAAAATCCAACTTTGATTGTAGAATATTCAAAAGAATTGAAACAGACCATTTTATACGGACAAGGTGAGTTCCACCTCAATTCGGTAAAATGGCTTTTGAACAATATTTACAAAATAGAAATAGAATTTGTAAAACCCAAAGTGCCTTATCGCGAAACCATTACCAAACAATCTCTTGCCGATTATCGACACAAAAAACAGTCGGGCGGTGCCGGACAATTTGGAGAAGTGCATTTGTTCATTGAACCTCACGTTGAGGGCGCACCGAATCCGGCTGTTTTCAAAAAAGACGGTAAAGAACAAAAAGTTCAAGTTCGCGAAACGGACGAGAAAGTTTTGCCTTGGGGAGGTAAATTGATTTTCAACAACTGCATAGTAGGTGGTGTGATTGACGCACGATTTATGCCCGGAATTTTAAAAGGCATAATGGAAAAAATTGAAACCGGACCATTAACCGGCAGCTACGCCCGCGATATTCGCGTTTACGTATATGACGGAAAAATGCACGATGTTGATTCTAATGAGATTTCGTTCAAAATAGCCGGTTCTAAAGCCTTCTCAAAAGCTTTTAGAGAAGCCGGACCAAAAATTCTTGAACCCATTTACAATGTACAAGTTCTTGTTCCTTCCGATAAATTGGGCGATGTAATGAGCGATTTGCAAGGTCGGCGCGGTCTTATCTTAGGCATGGAAAATGAAGGCGGTTACGAGCGTTTGAGTGTGCGTGTGCCTTTGGCTGAAATGTTCAAATATTCTACTTCGCTTAGTTCCATTACAAGCGGAAGAGCTACTTTCCAAATGGAATTTGCTGAATATCAACAAGTACCAACCGATGTTCAGACCGAATTGCTCAAAGCTTACGCTGCCGAAAACGAAGAAGATTAGTTTTTTATCCTAATTTTGAGCTGTTTACATAAACCGCTTAACCATTTAAAATGGTTGAGCGGTTTTTTTATTGATTGTTTTCTAAAAAAATAACTTCAAGTCATCTTAGTAGCAATAGTTCGTTAAATATTTGTGTAATTCTTTAAAAATCAACAAAATGATATACAAAAAACAATATTTTGTTAATTTATTGAATTTGAGATTATTTGTGCCTACATGTCAAAAAAAAAAAAAATAATGGATTCATAAGGGAATAAGGTTCATTTGCAAACCCTTATTCGCTTAGTAATCAAGAATAAAACTTTTCCTTCCCTTATTCCGTTATTTCTTTTTTTAGAAAAAAAAAGAGATTTGAGTTTATTTCTGCATTTGCGCAAAAAAAATAAAGAACTATAGAAAAAACAAAATCTTTATAAAATATCTAAAATTCTTAATTCATCGTATCAATAACTTAATAAACAGCATATTGCTTATTAAAATCGAAAAAGTTTTGCAAATAGTTTACTCAACAACTATTTGTTAATCAAATACTTGAGTGTTTAAGAAATTATCTAAATTGGGTAAATTTTCTATCAATTCGTTTAAACTGAAATGATAATTAACCACCACTCCTTTATGCTGACCATTAACAACATCTCCTTTGCCCGATTGTCGGCGAAAACGTCTGCTGTCTGCCGTATCTTTTTTGCGTATTTCGCGCAACACCGAAATTTCTTGATGAAAAAACATTTTATCATCGGGTTTAATACCTACTATGCAAGGTCTTCTCATTAAGCACCATACCAGAAAAATAGGCAATTTAACTTTGTCTTTAATACTAAAATATCTTTCCAAATCACTTAAATTAAGTGCAAGAGTTTCAGAGGGTTGCAATCGGCTTTTCGATAGTAATCTTGCCACCGACATAAAAGTTCTTGCTTGTCCTTTTATTTCTATAAATGCAATGGTTAATTCCGGTTTTTCTTTTTTTGCTATTTCAATATCAGGATAGCCATCTTTTGATGTTTTAGTTGCAATCAAATGGGGATAAGAATCATTTATAAAAGCAATTACTTCATTTTCAATTTTTTCAGAAAATCGAACATCTTTTTCAAAATCAAATTGAGCTACCGTTACACCATCGCACTTTGTAGGGCAAACGGAACAGTTGTAAACATTTGGTCTAATTTGTTGATATTTCATTGTTTATGGTTTTAAAAAAATGTAATGGCACGTAACCCTCAAGCCCGTTACCTAAAAAAACTCTGGCTCTGAAGTATTTAAACCGCAAAAATAAAAAGCAATTTTCTAAAAACCAAACAAAACCAAACGAAAAAATGAACTTAATCTATCTTTTTTTTTATAGAAAATCAAATGAAAAAAGCATTATAAAAATAAAGTTCATACAAAAAACACTCGAACCTATTTTATTATTAAAAAAAACATTATTTTTGTGCAAAACTTACAACAACCAAAACCTTATTTTATTTAAGTAAAAACTGTTTTTTTAAACTCTTAACAACATTTTTTTATGAAAAAAATAATAACGATGTTCTTCGTATTGCTGGTTTTTGTACAATGCAATACCGAAAAAAAAGAAAGTATGAAATATCCCGAAACACGGCGCGATACCTCAGTTTTTGACGATTACTTTGGTACAAAAGTTGCCGACCCCTATCGCTGGCTCGAAGACGACAACTCCGAAGAAACCAAAGCTTGGGTTATAGAGCAAAACAAAGTTACCGATGCTTATTTAGCAAAAATTCCGTTCAAATCAAAAATCAAAGAACGTTTAGAAAAAGTTTGGAACTACGAAAAACGAAGCGCACCCAGCAAAAAAGGTGAAATTTATTTTTACTACAAAAATGATGGATTGCAAAATCAATACGTTTTGTATAAAACCACCGATTTAACTTCCGATGGAGAAGTTTTTCTCGACCCCAATAAACTTTCGGAAGATGGCACCGTAGCACTCGGCAGCACGGCTTTTAGCGAAGACGGCAAATACATGGCTTACACCATAGCACGCGGCGGCTCAGACTGGAACGAAATCTACGTGCGCGATGTAGCAACCGGCAAAGACCTCGAAGACCATGTAGAGTGGGTAAAATTTTCCGGTATTTCTTGGAACAAAGAATCAACCGGTTTTTATTACAGTCGATACGATGCCCCTAAGAAAGGTGGCGAACTTTCAAACGTGAACGAATTTCACAAAGTATATTACCATCAAGTTGGAACGCCCGCCGATAAAGATGTTTTGGTTTTTGAAGATAAAAAAAATCCAAAACAAAATTGTTACGGTTCGGTTACCGAAGACGGAAAATATCTAATCATTGGCAAAACCCAATCCACACACGGAAACGCTTGGTCGGTGAAAGATTTAACCAAGAAAAATGCACCTTTGGTAGATGTAGTAAAGGAATTTGACAACGAATACAATGTTATCTACTCGCAAGGCGACATACTTTATGTTTTAACCAATGCCGATGCTCCAAAATACCGCTTAATTAAAATTGATTTAAAAAATCCGGCTAAGGAAAATTGGACTGACGTTATTGCCGAAAGCGATGCTGTTTTAGAAGGAATTGACGCTGCTAATGGCAATTTTATTGTGAATTATTTGAAAGACGTACATTCGGAAATCAGCGTTTACAACTACGAAGGTAAAAAATTAAACGACATTAAATTGCCTGATATTGGTGCAGTTACCGGCATTTCTGCCAAAAATGACCAGTCCGAAATTTTTTACACTTTCACTTCATACACTATGCCTGCACGTATTTACAAATACGACATGGCAGCGAACAAATCGGAAATTTATTTTGAACCAAAAGTAGATTTCAATCCCGAAGATTACGAAACAAAACAGGTATTTTACCCCAGCAAAGACGGCACAAAAATTCCGATGTTTATCGTAATGAAAAAAGGAACAAAACTCGATGGCAACAACCCAACGCTTATGTACGGCTACGGCGGATTTAATGTAATTTACAAGCCCGGTTTTAATGTGAGTCGCATTCCTTGGTTGGAAAACGGCGGAGTTTTTGTTAATGCACACATCAGGGGCGGCGGCGAATACGGAGAGGACTGGCACAAAGCCGGAACAGTTTTGAATAAACAAAACGTTTTCGACGATTTTATAGCTGGTGCCGAATATTTAATGGAAAATAAATACACAAACCCAGACAAAATGGCTATCTTAGGCGGTTCAAACGGTGGTTTGCTTGTGGCTGCCGTTGTTAATCAACGTCCCGATTTATTTAAAGTGGCATTTCCGGCGGTTGGCGTTTTGGATATGTTGCGTTTCCACAAATTCACAATTGGCTGGGCTTGGGTAGGCGACTACGGTTCGAGCGACAACGAAGAGCAATTTAAGTACATTTACAAATATTCGCCTTTGCACAACATCAAAGAAAATGCTGAATATCCGGCTATTATGGTTACAACCGCCGACCACGACGACCGCGTTGTGCCGGCACACTCTTTCAAATACATTGCCGAACTTCAGCACAAATACAAAGGCACTAATCCTGTTATTGTTCGCATCGAATCAAATGCCGGACACAGCGCAGGAAAACCCACTTCTAAACAAATTGAAGAAAGTACCGATATGTGGTCGTTTGCCTTTTTTAACATGGGCATAGAACCTTATAAATAATGAGAACAATGAAAAGTGAAAGTTTTAAGGTTTTCACTTTTCTTTTTTTTTTTAAATATTATTTCATTTAATTAGAGTTATTGATGTTTTTATCCTTTTTAAAAATAAAACGTTCAATACTCTAATATACAGTATTTTATATTAATTTCTATTTGTAAATCCTGAAAAAAAAACCGCTATGCCATTCCAAAAGGCTTAACGGTTTTTTTTCTTTTGTTTTTTTGAACGTGTTTTTGTAATTTTGTAAAAAAAATTGTATATTTGCATCAATATTTTAAAATATTCAAAATATGAAATTTGTAGATATAAAAAACGACATTGCCTTTCGCAAGATTTTTGGCAATGAAAACAAAAAAGAAATTTTGATTTCTTTTCTAAATGCCGTACTCGATTTGCCCGATGGCAAAAAAATAAAAACGTTTGAAATAAAAAACCCGTTTCAACTACCCGAAATTAAGGAATTAAAAAGTTCCATTCTCGATGTACGAGTGGCTGACCAACGCGGAATTTCGTATATTGTTGAAATGCAAGTAGAAGAACCCGACGGTTTTGAAGACCGAGTGCAATATTACACTGCCAAACAATATTCATCGCAAATTGAAAAAGGCGAAGATTATCCGAAATTAAACCAAGTTATTTTTATTGGTATTCTCGATTTCAACTTTTTTGACGATGATATTGAATACATCACCCGACATCGCACGGTAAATATCCGCACACAAAAAAGTACCTTGAAAGCAATGGAATATAATTTTATAGAATTAAAAAAATTTGACAAAAGCTTACAAGAGTGCAATACATTGGTAGATAAGTGGATATATTTTATAAAAAATGCCACAAACCTCGATGTCATTCCGCAAGATGTAACCGATGAAGGATTAAAACTTGCCTACCAAGATGCTTACAAGCACAATTGGACAAAAAAAGAATTAGAAGCTTACGATTATGCTTCGATGCGAAAGCAAGATGAAAGAGGAAAAACGGATTTGGCTATAAAAAGAGCTGTAAAAACGGCTAAACAAGAAGAAAAAATTGAAATTGCAACAGAAATGATTAAAGAAGGTTTTTCAATTGATAAAATTGTTAGAATTACAAAATTAGATATTGACTTTATCAAGGATTTGATAAATGAAATGAAAAACGCACATTAATTTGGTTGCAAATGTTTATCTAATTAACATCATCAAAATCTCTTTTTAATAACTTTTTGAAAAATAGATAAGTTTTTTTATAAATTCTTAAAAAATAGAGAGAAAAACCTGACAGATTTTGTTTATTTTAATGACACAAAAAGAAGTTAATCTATTGATTTTCAAATAAAACCTGTCAGGTCTTCCAAATTTATTATTGAATGTTTTCTTCAATAGGCAAATTAAATTCTTCTGTCATTTTAATACCTAAAGTTTCCAATTCTTCTAAAATGGGATTGTAAATAGAAGGCAAAGTAGGACGAAGTACACCTTTTTCGGTAATATTACCATTCAAAATGTTTTTTACACCCAAAGCTGCTGGCAAAGCTACCGTGCGGGCTATGGCTGTATCTGCTTTGGGATTGCCAAATTGCAATAAACTTGATTTAATCACTTCTTGCTCACCTTCAGGATATTGGGCTAAGAAAATGTGCTGCATAGCCACCATGTCGCCTGCATCTTTGGGCAAAATCATTTGAGCAATCATTTTATCCGATGTTATTTCAAAAGGCGTTGTGCGTGTATAAGGCATAACGTTGATGGAAAGTAAATCGATATAATTTAACCCAGAAAGCAATAAATCAACATCTTGCCCATCAAAAAAGTTTCTAATTTTTTCTTCTATGCTAAAATCGGAAAAATCTTCTATCATCGTTTCTATAAATTGAACAAAAGTAAGACCGGAAAAATCGCGTTCCTGATTTGAAATCAAATTCATAGCTTTTATTTTGTCCATAATTTCGCACCAACCCTCGTATCGAAAAGTACCGCGAAAAACGGTTTTAGCTTCTGGAATACCATATATTTCAATGTAATCGGTCGAATTTCTATTTGGATAAACCTCTAAAACCCCCACTTCGGGAAAATACAAATTGAAGGTATCTTTAAAAAGGTCTTCGGTAGGAACTTCAACTATTTCTTGATGTTTGAGGTATTTTGCATGGTTGTTGCTGGCTAAAATTACACCTTTCGGACTCCACGAAAAGCTGTAAGCAAAAGGATTGTTTACGGCTTGGCGTTCGGGCAATGCACCCGTAATGGAATAAAAATCAACTACTTCCCCTCCCCTACTATGAATTTTGTCAATAATTCGCATTGCCGACATGTGGTCAATACCGGGGTCTAAGCCCAGTTCGTTTAAAATAATTATTCCGGCATTTTTCACTTCTTGGTCAAGGGCATACATTTCAGGGCTTACATACGAAGTGGTTAGCATGTTTTTTTTGTGCTTAATGCACGCTTTTGCTACGATAAGGTGAAATTTATAAGGCAACAAACTGACCGCTAAATCGTTCTCTTCTACCAATTTATCGAGCAAAAGAGCGTTATCAATCGAAAAAGCCGTTGCCACACCATTGGGGTGTTGTCCAATTAAATTTTGTGCCTTTTCAAGTTCTATATCGCCCAAAGTTACTTTAAAGTCGTTGTTTAACAAATATTCTACTATCGGTTTTGCAACCATTCCCGCACCCAAAATAAGTACTTTTTTCATTTTTATATTTAATTGTTAAATTATTAAATTTTTCAGCTCAATTATTTTATTTTTTTATGCTAAAAATGTTTATGAAAACTTCTATAAATTTTCTTAAAAGTCTCCATTTTAAATAAAAACTAATGAAATCATAAAACCACAAAATAATTGAACAAACAAAATACAAAATTATTTATAAAAAATGAAAAAAAGAAAAAAAAAGGAGTTTCTAAACATAAAAAAATAGATGCGTTTTTGCACGTAAATTGTAGAAAATAACATCAAATAAGTTCGTATTTGCAAAAAAACAGATTGTTTAAATACTGAAATAACATAGAATTAATTGATAATCATGATACAAATTATTTTTTTTAGGCATTTGTTTCAGAATTAACAAACCGTTTTTTTACCAATTTATGTGTTGACTTTTTTTTAGATTTTAGTATCCATTTTTTTATAAAATGTAAAATATAAATGAAATTTCTACGGAATAAAATTTTGTTATTTATTGTGTTTCAAATTGCTGTGAAAAGTTTTTTTGCGCAAAGCGAAAATTTTATTTTTGAAAAAGAAGTAAAATTGAAAGCCGATTTTTTTAAAGTTGATGTTTTAGAAAATATTTATTCGGTAAAAAATAATGTACTAACAAAACATATTGCTTCAAAAAATTATGAGCAAATGCTCATTTACAGCGACTTTTCGCAAGGCGCAATGAGCTTTGTAGATGTAAGTAATCCATTTGAAATACTGGTTTATTTTTCTGATTTTCATTCGATTTTGTTTTTAGATAATTTTCTCAATTCGCAAACGCCTCTTTATGGTTATTCCGATTTTGAAAACATTGAAATTCAAAATGTTTGCTCTTCGGCAGAGCATTTGTTTTGGGCTTACGATTCGTATTCCGAAGTTTTTTTATTGTTTGATAAATTGTTGAATATTAGGCATCAAACCCAAAGTTTGCGCACTTTGAGCCAACAAGATTTAACTCCAATTTTTATATGTGAGAGTAAAAACAAACTTTACGTGAATACGAAAGAAGGCGAATTGCTTGTTTTTGACAGTTTTGGTACTTTAGAACGTATTGTTTTGCTGAATATCGAAAATACTTTTCAGGTAAACGATGTTGTTTCTTTTTTTTCTGCAAAAGAAAAAAAAATGTTTTTTTATGATTTTAAATCGTTTGAAATAAACGAAATAGACCTTTCTTGGAAAAAAAATATTCTTGATGCTTATAAGGTACAAAAAAAACTTTATATCTTTACGCCCGAAGGCATAGAGATTTATAGCCCTAAATAAAGTTCTAATGCTTTGATTTTCAAATATTTTTAAAATAATATTTTTTTTTAAACAAAATAAATTAATCAAATGCACATAGCCATAGCTGGAAATATTGGTTCAGGAAAAACGACCCTAACTGAATTATTAGCAAAGCATTACAATTGGGAAGCGCACTACGAAGATGTAGATGACAATCCGTATCTCGATGATTTTTACGCAGATATGGAACGTTGGTCGTTTAATTTGCAAATTTATTTTCTCAACAGCCGTTTCAATCAGGTTTTAGATATTCGCCAATCGGGTCGAAGTGTTGTTCAAGACCGCACGATTTACGAAGATGCCTATATTTTTGCCCCTAATTTGTTTGAAATGAATTTGATGACTTCGCGCGATTTTGATAATTACGAGTCTCTTTTCACGCTCATGAGTTCGCTGGTAATGCCTCCAGACTTATTGATTTACCTCAAAGCCGATATTCCAAAATTGGTGAGTCAAATTCAAAAAAGAGGCAGAGAATACGAAAATACCATTCGCATTGATTATTTAACTCGGCTTAACTCGCGCTACAACAAGTGGATAGAAGGCTACAATTTAGGAAAATTGCTGGTTGTAGATGTAAATAACCGCGATTTTGTAAACAACAGAGCCGATTTGAATTATGTAATTAATAAAATTGATGCCGAAATTCATGGATTATTCCACTAAAAACAAAAAAGTAAAATCCGGCAAAACAGCACGTTACATTAATTTTGACAACAAAATCAATCAATGGTTGGTTTTGTTCTTTTTAGCTTTTATTTGGGGAAGTTCGTTTATTTTGATGAAACGCGGTCTGGAATCGTTCTCGTATTTTCAAGTAGGAAGTTTTCGGGTATTTTTTTCGTTTCTTTTGTATTTGCCGCTGATTGTTTACAATTTTAAACGGCTCAATTCCAACAATATAAAATGGCTCATCGTAGTCGGCTTCATCGGGAACGGCATTCCGGCTCTTTTGTTTTCGATGGCTCAAACTCAAATTAGCAGTTTACTTTCGGGCATGCTCAACTCGCTTACACCTATATTTGTATTGATAGTAAGTACTTTACTGTTTAAATCCAAACCCCATGCGCGAAGTATTTTTGGTACTTTATTGGGCTTATTGGGAGCAGTTTCGCTTATATGGTTCAGTTCAAATGCTCAAGGACAATACTCAAACAACATTTATTATGCCCTTTTGGTGGTTTTGGCTACAACTTTTTACGCCTTTAGTATCAACGTTACTAAGCACAAGCTCAACGACTTAAATGGAGTAGAAGTAGCATCGCTGGCATTTTTATTTATCGGTCCGTTGTCGGGTATGTATTTGGGATTTTCCGATTTTACTCCGGCTATAGAAACACCCGATTATTTACAAAATATGTTTTTTGTTTTTATTTTGGCTGCATTCAGTTCTTTTGTAGCCGTTATGGCTTTTAATGTATTGATAAAACATACCGAACCCGTTTTTGCAAGCAGCGTTACTTATATTATACCCATTTTTGCAATCGCTTGGGGCATTTCCGATGGCGAAACCATCAATTTATTGCAAATTTTGTCCGCTATTATAATCGTTTTGGGTGTTTATTTTATCAATTCCAAAACTTCTATAAAAAAATAAAAAAAGTAGAAAAAGTATATTAAGCCAACCTCACGTTTACAGCATTTATTCCTTTTTTACCGTCTTTTAGTTCGTACACTACTTGGTCATTGTCTCTAATTTGGTCAATTAAGTTCGACACATGAACAAAATACTCTTTACCGGTTTCAGAATCAGTTATAAAACCAAAACCTTTTGAGGCATTAAAAAATTTTACTTTACCTTTCATAAAAATTAAAAAATAGGGTCAAATTTTGTTTTTTAAAATTCAACTTTGTTTTAAAAAAATATTATTTAAACACAAAAGTACATCTTTTTTTCAAATTATGCATCATTTTATTGAATTAAAAATATTTTTTTTTGCAAAAAAAAATTTTTAGAAACTAAAATAATTGATTTTCAAAAAAATAGATTTTTTATCTTTTTAACATTTCAATTGCAAAATTGAATAATTTCTAAATTGTTATAAAAAACAATCGTTCGTTAATTATTTGTGCAATTCTTTAAAAATCAACAAAATGATATACAAAAAACAATCTTTTGTTCATTTATTGAATTTGAGATTATTCGTCCATTTATGTTAAAAAAATAATGAAATATAAATTGAAATTCACAACTCATCGTATCAATAATAAATTCCTTGTTTGTTTTAAATTGTTTTAGATAAGTTTGTTGGTAAAAGCTAACCCATTGGTTTAGAAAATTATAAAGTGTTTAACTTGGTGAAAATTAGGTATTATTCTACTGTTAGGGGTTTTCTTAATTTATATCCTATATTGATGCTTAAAAATGGCAAAACTGGCGAAAGCGCAGGCATTGGCGATGTATTCACCTCAAATGCCGAACCCGAATAATGCTCCACAGACGAATGAGAATACAGCAAAAGTGGCTGATTCAAACGCAAATCGGTCGTTAAACGTTTCTTTTTCCATGTGTATCCCAGAGTAAAATTTAATGAAATATTTTGCAAATGATTATCGGTAGCTCGGTTTTTGTAATCCCACCAACGCGCAAAACTGCCAACATAAAAACCGCTTTTATTTTTTTTCAAAAAATCCAATAAATAAAAATTATAACCCACTTGAACTTGTGGAATTAAATTATAAGGATTGCTTCTGCCGATTGCAAAACGTGTTTCAAACTGATGCGAATTTTGATAAAAACCTCCGGCAAGCGTAAAACCATATTCCAAATTGGAAACCAATGGCAATAAAACATTGGCGGCGGTCGATTTTAAATTCATTCCCGCTAAGGGCGATAATAGATTGCGACTAATGTACCAATCTTTTTCCGAATTTTGTGCCAATCCATTCATTGATAGGATTGTAAGTAAAATATAGATTGTTTTTTTCATAAATTTTAAATTATTTTTTTTAGTGTTAAATGTTTAAATGGTTCAATATCCGTTATTGTTTTAATAATTTCATTATAAATAAATTAGAAATAAAACAATGGAACAAAAGACCATAGAATTTAATAAATTCCTATTTTTCTATATACATAAATGTCTTTGCCAACTGCATATTCGCTTATGCCCCCGTTGGGATTGATGATTTGAATAAATCCGGTATAATCCGAAATTCCTTCATCGCCAAAACGATTGGCAAAAACAATCCATTTATTCATTTGCATACCTACATAACTAATATCTTGGTTAAAATCGGTGCTGGAAGTGAGCGAATGCAAAATAACATCTATACCCGATTCTGCCACTTCATTTGTTATGGATTTGCTTTGCATGTCGCTGCAAATGAAAAGTGCGCATTGAGCATCGCCTATGGTAGTTGTTACCAAACCGTTTTCGCCGGCAGTCATTCCGTTTTCTAAATCGGCATCGTTCAAATTTCTTTTTCGGTATTTTATCAATTCGCCATCGGGGCGAATCAAAACTTGAGAATTGTAAAGTTTTCCGGTATTTTCATCAATTTCGGTCATGCCGAAAACAATCGTTACTGAATTGTCCATTGCAAGTATTTTAATATAATTGGTAGAAGCACCCGGAATGCTCTCTGCCATAGAGCGTTGATAAGTTTCAGGCGTTTCATCTGTCCAGTACCATTCCAGCGCAAGCTCCGGAAAAACAATCACTTGCACTTCGGGTTTTTCTTGCTTAATTTTTTCTACCAAAAGTTCAATACTGCTGAGTGTTTGAGTTTTGTCGGTTTTGTGAGGTTGAATACTTGCTGCCGCTACATGTAAAAAATGTGGAGCATTGCTGTCGTCAATATCTATTTTGGCACTGTACATGTCAATTGCCGAATAATCCAGCCAATCTTTGTTGCACGAATTTGCCAAAAAAAGAAAAAATACACTTGTTAATACAATTTTAAGTTTTTTCATTTTTAATTTATTTTTTATTTTTTTGTAAAAATTTTTATGCAAAACAATAAAAAAGCCTCCATACAAATGGCTCACTTTCGGAAAGTGGGAAAAATTAAGGTGTAACTATTTAAAAATCAAATTTTTGAATTTTTATTTTTTTTTATAAATTCAGAAGGAGTAATACCCGAATGTTTTTTGTAAGCTCTGCTAAAAGCACTTTTTGAACCAAATCCACATTCAAAAGCTACGGCAAGTATGGTTAAATTTTTGTTTTTGGGCAAAACGATTTGGCGATTAAAATATTCTACTCGGTACGAATTTACAAAATCAAAGAAGTTTTTCCCCGTTTGCGAACCAATTATTTCCGATAAAATTCGCTGGTGCATGTTCAAATCAATCGAAACATCTTGCAAACTCAAGTTTTCGTTTAAAAAAGGTTGTTTTTGTTCAAAATAAGATGTTAATTGTTCAAATTCAGTTTTTAAATTTGGCTTTATTTTCAAAGGTTTCTTTTCAGAAAAATCTTTATTTTCGCTCACTTCCGGTTCAAATGGAATTTCGACGGGAAGCGACTGTGCAACCGAAAGCGAAAAAACCGTAGAATATCGAATACCAAAAATACTTATCGACAAAATAAAAATGGTAATAATGCTGTTGATAAATGCCGATGGATTTGCCAAAATACTTTTATCGGCAAACCAAATTACTATCAATCCAAAGTAAATGAGCCAAATTCCAATTTCTAAAAACACAAAAAAGCGAAGCCATTTAAAATCAATGTTTTCGGTATTTGAAAATTGATTTAATACTTCTTTTTCATACTTTTTCAACATTCCATAAGCAGCAACAATATAAATTAAACTCACCGTATTTTTTAAAATCACATCTAATACGATTTCCAAAAAAAGAGTTTGTGTAAAAAAAATTTTGTTATAAAAACTTAAAATAAGTGCCAAAAAAAAAGGTGAAAAATGCAAACCATCTTTTATTGAAAACATTTTGGAACGATAAAGCGATTTTCGAACATAAAAATACGACAAAGTTCCCAAAAGTGCCGGCAAAGCATCGGTAAAAACGATAAAATAGAAATATTTTGCTTGCAAATTTTGCATCGTTACAAGAATTGCCAAACAACCAAAAGCAGAAATGACCAACAAGGCTGCCAAATAAATATTTGACTTGTTTTCTTTTAATTTGGTTAAAAGCAAAATCAATAACAATACAACAATCGAAAACGTTGCTATATAAATTTCTTCCATTTTTTTTGTTTGAAAAAGATGATTCTAAAAAAGACAAATTTAGAAAATTATTTTTAATAAAGGAATAACTAAACGACTATTCAGCAAAAGTGTTTTTTTTTGTTTCAAAAAATATTCTAAATTTGCCTAACCATTTTTCAAAAAAAATGAATCATTCAATCAAAAAAAATATTTATTTAACGACTTTTAGAAACAATAGAATATGAAAAATACCATAATAATTATACTTGTTTTGCTTTCGCAAAAAGTTTTTTCGCAAGATGTAAAAAAATTAGATGGAACTTTTTTTCCTGAAGATGTAAAAAAAATGCGTGTTCATACCATTGATAATAAAGAAATTACATTTACAGCGGTATTGGATAGTTTAAAAAATAAAGTAGTATTTGTCGATTTCTGGGCAAGCTGGTGCGGACCTTGCGTTAATGAAATGAAAGAATCGAAAAAAGTTCAAAATACATTGAAAGACAAGAATATAGCATACTTATTTCTTTCAACCGATGTAGAAGACACAAATTGGCGAAACGGTTTAAAAGTTATCAATATCGAAGGCTACCATTTTAGAATGGACGCTGCCGATAAACATCTGATGCAAAACTTATTCAATATCAAAGGAATACCGTATTATGTCATTTTAGATGCACAAGGAAAAATAGCCGATGCACGCTCACCTTGGCCCCGCGAACCCCGACTTTTAGAAATTTTAAACAGCCTTACAAAATAAGTAAGAGCGGATTTTATTTAAACCTTAAATTCGCAAGTCATCGTATCAATAGCTTGCAAACAGCTCATTGATGATTAATTGATGATTAATTGACAATTAATTTATGAACATTTTGCAAGCTATTGATACGATGACTTTCAATGAGTTAAAGTTTAACTTGCGGATTTTATTTTAAATTAAAAAAATATCATTTTTTGGTGTAAACCGATAGTTAAGTATAAAATGGATTACAAAATTAATTTTTTTGCGCAAGAACTTAAAACCACCATTAAATTGCCCGCATCAAAAAGTTTGAGCAATCGATTGTTGATTATCAATGCTTTATCGGGTAATCAGATTAACTTAGAAAATCTTTCTACCAGCGACGATACTTTGCATTTGATTAATGCTTTAAACTCTGAGAATGAGCTTATTGATGTTGGTCATGCCGGTACAAGCATGCGTTTTTTAACTGCCTATTTTGCCTTGAGCGGAAAAAATAAAATTTTAACCGGTTCGGAGCGTATGAAAAACAGACCCATTGGTATTTTGGTTGAAAGTTTGAACCAATTGGGTGCAAAAATAGAATATCTTGAAAAACAAGGTTTTCCGCCACTTAAAATTCATGCTCAAAAGCCGTTCAAATCGAAAATTGAAATAGCCGGAAACATTAGCAGTCAATACATTAGCGCATTATTGCTTTTGTCGCCTGCTTTGCCACAGGGTTTAGAAATAACCCTTACCGGAAAAATCGTGTCTTTGCCCTATATTCAAATGACTCTCAACATGATGCACGCTTTTGGCATCAATTACACTTGGCGCGAAAATAAAATTACAATTGAACCGCAAAACTATCAAAAAGGCGAAGTCTTTGTTGAATCGGATTGGAGTGGAGCTTCCTATTGGTTTGAAATAATGGCACTTGCACCCATTTCCGAAATTGAACTTTTTGGCTTGCACCAAAATAGTTTTCAAGGCGATAGCAAACTTACCGAATTGTTTGAAAATCTGGGGGTTCAAACTTCTTTTTATGAAAATAAGGTAAAATTAGTAAAAACCGAACTAAAAACTACTTTTTTTGAATACGATTTTAATTTGCAACCCGATATAGCCCAAACTTTTGCCGTTAGCTTGTGTTTGTTAAATATTCCGTTTCATTTTTATGGTTTGGAAACCCTTAAAATTAAGGAAACCAATAGAATAGAAGCTTTGATGAACGAATTGCAAAAATTGGGTTTTTCGCTAAACGAACCCTGCGAAGGCGAACTCGAATGGAAAGGAACAAAAAGTAAAATACCTGAAAATCAAACCATTGAAATCGAAACATACAACGACCATCGAATGGCTTTGGCATTTGCTCCGGCAGCCGTTTTTTATAAAAATTTGATTGTAAAAAATGCCGAAGTAGTTTCCAAATCTTATCCCGAATTTTGGCAACATATTGCCGAAATAGGTTTTTTAACTCAGCAAGTATAACTTTTTTTTAAATTCAATAATTATGAAAATAGCCATTGCCTCCGACCACGGTGCTTATGCACTTAAACAACAAATTGTAAATTATTTGTCTGAAAACAAAGAAATTGAAGTATTAGATTTGGGAACAAACGACGAAAAAACATCGGTAGATTATCCCGATTTTGCTAAAAAAGCGGCTCTTGCCATACAAAATAAAATTGTAGATTGTGCTATAATTATGTGCGGAACGGGCATTGGTATTTCGATAGCTGCAAATAAGTTTAAAGGTATAAGAGCCGCGCTTTGCCACGATGCTTACACGGCGCAAATGGCTAAACAACACAACAATGCCAACATTTTGGCTTTTGGCGGACGAACCACCGGAATTGAAATAGCTAAACAAATGATTGATATTTGGTTAAACACCAAATACGAAGCCGGAAGACATCAATTGCGATTAGACAAAATGATAGACAATGTTTAATTTTTTAGCAGCGTAAAAAAATACGATATTTTTAAAGCACTAAAAATCACAACCGTTCGTTAGATATTTGTGTTGTTCGTTAAAAATAAACAAAATGATATAGAAAAAATAATGTTTTATTCATTTATTAAATTTGATTTTATTCGTACATTTGTGGTAAAAAAAACAATAAACTATTTATAAGGGAAAAAATTGATTTTCAATTTGCAACAAGTCTAATAAAATAAAAATGGAGTAATTTTAGTCAAATTTTTTAAATTTATAACAATGAAAAAAATTAAAGAACTCATCGTTTTTTTTTACCCAAATAAAGAATTAGAGTATTTAGATTATTTAAAAACTCGGTTTTTCATTATCTCTTTACTTTTTGGCTTTTTACTTGGAATAGGAGGTTTATCAAATGCGCTCTTGAATATAAATGAAAATTTCATGAACATACTTCTAAGTCAATTGGTTACTTTCTTAATAATCATTGGAACACTCTTTTTAATAAAAAAATACGGTTATCAAAAAGCAGGAAACATTTTTAGTTTGCTGATGATAATAATGGTAGCTTTTTTTGTAATGCAAATTAAAACCAACACTCAAGTACTATACAAATATGTACAAGGTTTTTACACTGTTTTAGCAATTCTTGCAGCAAGTGTGATGTTTGCTGACCGAAAAATAATCATTATTGAAACAATTATTATCCTATTAAGCACCACATCTGTCTTCTTTAATGGCAAGGAATTACTACCTGAATACAAAGAATTGTTAGCTGCCGGTTACTCACACCACATCATTATTACTTTTTTGATAGCTATTGTGATGTATTTTGCCAGCAAATTTAACGAAAGTGCAATAATAAAGGCTAAAAAAGATGCCGAAATAAATAAAACCCAAAACTTACAATTGACTAAAATGTTTGGTTTAGTGTCCGAAACCTCCAAAAAATTAGATGCTCTGGCACACAATATCAGCAAATCGACCGTTTCATTGAGTAAAAATGCTTTTGAACATGCAGCAAGTTTACAAGAGCTTTCTGCAACTACCGAAGAACTTTCTCAATCCATTGCATCAAACTCCGCATATACAGAAAATACAGTAGATTTGGTAAAAAAAACAGCCAATTTATCCATTCAAAGTGGCAACATTATTAAAAATACATTAACTTCCGTTGAAGATGTTAATTCTCGAATATCTTTGATTCAAGATATTGCCAATAAAACCGGTTTACTTTCGATAAATGCTGCAATTGAAGCAGCAAGAGCCGGCGAAACAGGAAAGGGATTTTCGGTTGTTGCACAAGAAGTAAAAAAACTTGCCGAAAAAAGCGAACTCGGCGCAAAAGAAATTATGAAACTAATTAGCGAAACAATACATATTTCAAATCATGCCTCAAATAATTACACCGTTATAGCTCAAAGTATCTCTCAGATAGACAATTCAATGCAGCATATTTCAACAATTAATTTTGAACAAAAATCGGGAGTTGAGCAAATTAATGTATCACTTTTACAAATAAGCCAAAACTCGCAAGATAATGCTACTTTAGCAGGCGATTTGAACCAAGCTCTTAATGAAATTAAAAAATATGTAAAAGAACTTGAAAAGCAATTGAAGAGTAAATAATTGATTTATTGCAAATGAATTCGACCTAAAAAAAACAAGTTGAACTTTAACGAATGAAGAGTCAAAGCATCAATTCGTTAATATTCAACTTGCTGATTAAAAAAAATAGACTGAAAACAGAACTTTGCCAAAGTTTAAAATTTTGGCAAAATTTTAATTACAATGCACTTACATAAAAATAAGTTCACAATGATAACCGTTTTAAAGTTACATTTAAGGAAACTTAAATTTTATAAAAATAGTTTATAATTTTATACATTCTACTCCTCGCACTATTTGTTAATGCGTTGAATATCACTTAAAAATTATGATACAAATATACAACACAATTTTAAAATCTCCAAATTTTTTTGCTATTTTTTTATCTTTTTATTAAAAATATTTTTTTTAATATAAAAAAAAATCTGTTTTTTATGTAAAA
>DYNA01000218.1 GCA_020721325.1 Paludibacter propionicigenes | reverse complement strand
TGACTTTGTAAAAATTAAAAAAAACAAAAATAAAACCTTATACCCTTATTTTAAATTCATAAAACAAGCAGGAAAAATAAAATTCTTTTTTCCCACAAAATAAATAGACCAGTTGTAAACTTTGGAAAAGTTACCGGTTGCAGTATAAAACAAACCCATATAAAAATCGGTCATGGTTCAAATCCGTTGATAAACGTGTTAGGTTTCTCAAACCTAACACGTTTGTAAATAAAAATCTTGGTAAAATTTTGTTATTCATTTCATTAAAAAAGAGAACAAAATATTACGGCTGTAAAATTAGTTTTTTTTATTTTTCTAAAAAACATTTTTTTATTTTTGAAAAAAAAAAAGGAAATGAAAGCATTATTTGTTCATTCGCTAAAAAGAATATAAATTTGTCTGATTTTGGAAAATACAAAAACGAAAATGTAAATAAAAGAATGTAAATTAATGAAATTCAATAGAATAAATCGATGTATTTCTTTTTTGTACAAATTAGCATTTATATTATTATTTGCTTATAGTCAAGCGTTTAGCCAAACAAAAATAGATAGTTTGCAAAAAGAAGCTTCGCAGGCGGTAGGCAAAGAAAAAGTGCAAATTTTATTGCAACTAAGCTGGCAGTTAAGAAATTCCAATCCTCAAAAAGCCTTAAAATACGCACAATCGGCAATTATTTTGTCCGAACTGCGAAATTTTGAGCAAGAACACATCAAAGCTTTAAGTTTTGCGGGTGTTGCCGAAAAGAACTTGGGAAATTATCTAAACTCGCTCACTTACTATTTTGAAGCCCTACAAATAGCCGAAAAACGAAATTATAAAGAAGATATAGCCTATTCTAAAATTAACATTGGAAATGTTTACATTTACCGACAAGAATACAAATCGGCTATTCCACAGCTCGAAGAGGCTTTAAAAGTAGCTTCTGAAATAAAAAACAAAGAAATTATAGCTTACGCCAACTTGAATTTGGGGCGTGTTTATAGCAATTTGAATAATTACTCAAAAGCTCTTAATTACTTAAATACCGCCTTACAACTTCGCCAACAATTAAACGATACAGCCGGTATCTATGTGTGTTACAAATATTTGGGCGATGTTTATTTTTCGCAAAACAAAATAAGTAATGCCAAAATATTTTATTACGATGCCATTGAGTTGGCAAAAAATCAAAAATTTGATACCGATTTGCTTTCCGATGCCAATAACCGCTTGTCTCGATGTTATTTAAGCGAAAATAATTTTAAAGAAGCCGAAAATGCTGCCATTAAAAGTTTTGAATACGCTACTCAAATCAACTCTACTTTGCGCTTACGCGATGCCACATTTACACTTTTTGAAATTTATAAACTAACGAAAAATGCGGAGAAATCGCTCTTTTTTTATCAAAAATTTATTACCTATCGCGATAGCTTAACCAATGTGCATAACATTAAAGAAATAACGCAGTTAGAAGAAAAATACAAATACGAAAAAGAAAACGAAATAAAACTCTTGGAAGCCGAAAAAGCACAACTAATTATAGATGAGAAATTTAAACGCGAGCGCAATCGACAATATTATCTTTTCGTACTGGCTCTGGGGCTTTTGGCGTTTTCAATTGTAATTTTTAAACACAATTTAGTACGCAAAAAAGCCAACAAAGACCTTCAAAATCAGAGAGATACGATAGCAAAACAAAACGAAGAAATTCGCGACAGCATTTTATACGCTGCCAAAATACAAAATGCAATTTTACCGCCCAAGTCTGAAATTAATAAATTTTACCCCGAAAATTTTATCCTCTACCTGCCGCGAAACATTGTCAGTGGCGATTTTTATTGGGCAAAAACATTGAATTACAATGGCATAGAGCATTTGATTTTGGTAGCAGCCGATTGTACCGGACACGGCGTTCCGGGAGCATTTATGAGCATGTTGGGTGTGGCTTTTTTAAACGAAATAGTCAATCATTATTCGCATGTAAACGAATTAACTTCGGATAAAATATTGAACGAATTGCGCGAAAAAGTGATCACTTCGCTCAATCAATCCGGCACAGAGCGCGAAACCAAAGACGGAATGGATATTTCACTGTGTTTAATTGATACTCAGAGTCTTAAAATGCAATTTTCCGGAGCGTACAATTTCATTTTCATTGCTCGCGAAAACGAAGAAATAATAAAAGTAAGTGCCGATAAAATGCCCATTGGCGTGTATCCGCGCGAGAAAAAAGATTTTACACGAACCGAATTTCAATTGCTGCCCAACGATAGAATTTATTTGTTTTCAGATGGGTTTCCCGACCAATTTGGAGGCGATAAAAATTCAAAATTTTTAATTAAAAATTTTAAACAACTAATTTCCGATTCTTATCAAAATGACATGAAAACACAAGAAATGATATTTAAAAATGCTTTTGAACAATGGAAAGGCGACCGTAAGCAACTTGATGATATTTTAGTTATGGGAATCAAAATTCAAATAAATAAATCCGTATTCTAAAAAAAAAATGTTTAAATATTTGTTAATAAAATTAATTTTAAGTATTTTTATCAATTCTTTTTTTATTGTACGCTTCGGTACTAAGCAATGAATAATGTAGAGTGAATAGTTTAATTTTTGATTGATTTACAATGATTTAAAGAAATATAAGAAGCTGTTTCTTTTTATTTATTTTTTTCTTTTTTTACAAAAAATAATTGTAATATCATAACAACAGAACAATGTAACAATTAGTTATCAGATTTTTTTAAAATTTGCATTTTTTGCTTTTTTTCAAAATTTAGGTAACGTACAGTTCACTCAACTTTTATTAAAAAAAAAATTTTCTTTACAAAAAAAGCCCAAAATTTAATTGTTTTGATTTAAAATGCTGATAATCAAAAAAAAATACATTCTCATTTTCATTTTATTTTTGTCTTTTGTAGTATCAAAAGCACAAGAAACGGATATAAAATTTGAAACCATTTCGCTCGAAGAAGGACTTTCGCAAAGTTCGGTTCGGTGCATTATACAAGACTATAAAGGTTTTATGTGGATTGGTACGCTCGATGGTTTGAACAAATACGACGGCTATACCATTACTAATTACCATTTTAACAACCACAACCCTTATTCAATAGCCGACAATACCATTAATGCTCTGTTTGAAGATTCCGAAAAAAATCTTTGGATTGGAACACGGCTTGGTCTTTGCAAATACGACCGAACAAAAGACCGTTTTATACGAATAGACACCGATAGAAAGCAAATTACAGGCTCCGTAATTACTTCTATTGTTGAAGACCAAAATGGTTTTCTGTGGATTGGTACAACTTCGGGCTTGAATAAATACAATAAAAAAACCGGAAAATTTAAAACTTTCAAGTTCAATTTTCTCGACCCAAATTCCATTAGCAACAATCAAATTTTTCATATTTTTTTCGATAAACGAAATTATTTATGGCTGGCTACCAATGAGGGATTAAATCGGTTCGATTTGAAAACCGAAAAATCCGTTACTTTCAAATTCCCTCGCGAAAAATCCGATTTTAACCGAGTTAATTATGTTTATGTTACAAAATCCGATTCTGTTTACATTGGCACTGACTATTGCATTGCAAAGTTGGTTTACGACAACAACAATCCTTCTAAATTTTATTTTGAAGAAAGTTATCTGCCGTTAGAGGAAACTGTTCAAATTAAAAAAACACCTAAAAACATTATGCCCGATTTGGATTTTAGAGCCAAATGTATGGTCGAAGACCCAAACAATGTGCTTTGGATAGGCAGCGAAAAAAATGGATTGGTTATGTTCAATCCAAAAACAAAGAAATTTAAAACTTACAAATACGACCCCGCCAAAAGGAAAAGTCTTTCGGTAAACAATATTTTAACTCTTTACCAAGATAGAACCAATATTTTATGGGTAGGAACCTATTTGGGAGGCGTTAATAAATGGAACCGTGCCGCCGACGACCTTGATATTTTCAGACACAACCCCTACGACCCCAATAGTTTAAGTTCCAATCAAGTGCGTTCGATTTATCAAGACCGAAACGATAACATTTGGATAGGAACCGTTGATGGAGGACTGAACAAATGGAACAAAAAAGAATCGAAATTTAGTCATTATAAAAACGACCGTTTCAATCTCAACAGCCTGCCTCACAATCATGTGCGAAGTATGCTGCACGACTCGAAAAACAGATTTTGGATAGGCACAGACGGTGGCGGTTTAGCTATTTTTTATCCCGAAAAAAATAAATTTGTGCGTTACGAATACAATCAAAAAAATAAAACCGGAATTGGAAGCGACAAAATCTGGAAAATTTATGAAGACTCCAAAGGAAATATATGGGTAGGAACTTCGGGCGGTGGGCTAAATTTATACAAAGAAGACTCTGATACATTTAAAAAATTCAAACACAAAATAGGGAATAAAAAAAGTTTGTCAAACAACGATGTAACTACTATTTTGGAAGATTCTAAAGGCAGGCTTTGGGTAGGAACTTTGGGCGGCGGTTTGAATTATTTTAATTATTCCGATAGTAGTTTTGTCTGTTTTCAATACGTAGAAGGCGATTCTACAAGCCTAAGCGACGATAGAATCTATTCGGTTTTTGAAGATACAAAAAAAAATATCTGGATTGGTACAAAAGGCGGTTTGAACTTATACTTACCCAAAATCAACGGATTTAAAGTTTTCACTAAACAAGACGAACTCCCTAACGATGTGGTTATGGGTATTTTAGAAGATTCTGAAAACAACTTGTGGCTCAGTACCAACGGCGGTTTGTGCAAATTTAATAAAAAAACCGGAGTTATTCGCAGTTTTGATGTAAAAGATGGTTTGCAAAGCAACGAATTTTTGGTTGGTTCGTTCTGCAAAGCTCGCAATGGTGAGATGTTTTTTGGTGGTATCAACGGTTTTAATGCCTTTTTTCCCGAAAAAATTAAAGACAATCAAAATCCTCCTTCCATTGTCATTACCGGTTTTAGAATTATGAACAAAGACGTTGAATTGGATACCATTATCAGCGAAAAAAAACATCTGTATTTAAGCTGGGAAGACAATGTTTTTTCCTTTGAATTTGTGGCACTCGACTATATTTTTCCTGAAAAAAATAGATATAAAATCAAAATGGAAGGCTACGTGGACGAATGGATTGACTTTGGCACACGCCGTTACGTTTCCTATACCAATTTACCCGCCGGACGCGATTATATTTTTAGAGTTATCGGCTCCAACAACGATGGAATCTGGAACACCGAGGGAACTTCCATCATCATTCACATAGCTCCGCCATGGTGGCAAACAACTTGGGCAAGAGTTACGGGGCTTGTATTATTCATAGCCAGCGTACTTTCATGGGTAAAATATCGCGAACAAAAACTCAAACACGACAAACGCGTTTTGGAAGAAGCCGTAAACGATAGAACCAAACAAATTCGTGAAAAAAATATTGAATTGGCTCAAAAAACCAAAGACATTACCGATAGTATCGAATACGCCAGCCGAATACAAAACGCTATTTTGCCTCCAGAAACTCTTTTAAAAGAGACACTTAGTGATTATTTTGTACTGTTCAAGCCCCGCGATATAGTCAGTGGCGATTACTATTGGATGACCCGAAAAGAGAACATTACCGTTATTGCCGCCGCCGATTGCACCGGACACGGTGTTCCCGGTGCATTTATGAGCATGCTCGGAATTGCTTTTCTAAACGAAATTGTTAATAAAATTGAAATTGTAGAATCGCATGTTATTTTAAATCAGCTCAGAGATTATGTAAAAAAATCGCTCAACCAAAAAGGTGCTGAAGGTGAGGCGAAAGACGGAATGGATATAGCCCTTTGCGTTATCGACCATCAATCCAAATCACTCGAATTTTCGGGTGCTTTCAATCCGCTCTTAATTGTTAGAGACGGCGATATTATTGAAATCAAAGCCGATAAAATGCCCATTGGTATTTACGAAGAAGACCACAAATCTTTTACAAAAAATAATGTTGAAATTAAAGAAAACGACTCGCTCTACATCTATTCCGATGGCTATGTGGACCAATTTGGTGGACCAAAAGGTAAAAAGTTTTTCAGCAAACAGTTTAAAAATTTACTGTTAGAAATTAACGACAAAACGATGCCCCAGCAAAAACAATTTCTTTGGGAAACCCTTGAAAAATGGAAAGGCGATTTAGAACAAGTTGATGATATTTTGGTAATAGGAATGAAAATTATTTAAAAAATGCTTCATTCAACAAATCATCGTATCAATCTATACTGCAAATGGTTTATTATTTAACTTTTCCAAAGTTCTAAAACTTTGGAAAAGTTGTAGTTACG
>DYNA01000217.1 GCA_020721325.1 Paludibacter propionicigenes | reverse complement strand
TGTTAATTTTTGTTAAAAAATTTGGTGGTTAGCATGGTACATGTTAGCTGCATTAATAATATGTTAATTTCCAGATTGATACAGCATATTTTGCCTGTGACATTTGCCTTTTATCCAAATTATTGGGATTCCATTCCGGATAATTCATATCATTTATTGATTTAAAGCCGCTTGTTTTATAAATCGGCAATTTCTCTGTAAATGGTTTATTTCCAATTTCTTTATTTTTACTTTCTTCCAAAAGTGCATAATTACCTAATCTATATACATAATTTTCCATAACATTTTTTGCAAAATATTGTTCCCAATCTTCTTTTGCATTTTCAGGTAAAATATGTTCAATTGTTGCTGGATTTTCTTCAAAATCAAAAATTGTTCCGGTGTTATTTATCTGCGTTTCTAACTCAAACAGAATATATTTAATGAGTTTTTTATTTCGTCGTGTATTCAGCGAAATCGTAGAAAAGTCATTTTTGAAATCTGTATCACTCATATACAAATCTTTGACTTCTAACGCTATTTGTTGTACAGTTTTCAATTCTCCATTTGCTATTTTAATAGACGCTTTATTATAAACGTCTTCCAATTTACCGCTATGATAGCCACCAATTACGGTTGAGCGAAAAGAAATCACTGTTACAATTTTTAGAATTTTATCAAAAATTTCAGGAAGTTTGTCATAACTGATTAGTAAAAAAGGAAGACATTGTTTCACTTGAAATAATTCTATTTCCTTTATATGTTTTTTTATGTCGTTTTTACCAAACCAAAGTTCATCAGATGAATTATTTAAAGCTGTATAAACTATTACATTGCGCTCTAAATCATCTAATAAAGCTACCAAATCATCTGCATTTCCGATATTCGCTCTTATGCTTTTATATAAATATTCTTGTCGAACGAGTTTGTTTTTGGAAATCCAATAATGTCGTAAAAAAACAGGAAAGCTATCTAAACCAACCGTATCTATAATTCTATCCCATTGCGATTTAACCGATGGTAAATCTACTTCATTAACCAAAGAGAACAGATAGTTTTTGAGTAAATCGGTTACTGATAGTCCAATACCGCGAGAATTGAAAGTTTCGAAAACACTATAAGCCCGAAATTCATTTTCTACGATTATTTGTGTATAAATCAAACGTTCACCAACAATTTCATTTAAAAATTTAGCAATTGTTTCCCCTTTCTGGGTGTTTTCAAAATATTTTTCGATTTTTTCATAAAAAAATGTATATGCTTTATAAAGCAATTTATCAGAATCAATAAAATTTCTTAACGTTGCAGGCTTTCTTCGTGTTAAAATATATGTTTGAAAAAAACCATCATTATTTCCATTTAGCTTTAATTTGCTTGAATAAGTTAAAGAAGTGGGGTCTTTATCTCCTATAAGTTTAGAGCTTAATAATTTAACTCTCTCTTCATTAAGTTCTTTATCTATATTATTTTTTGCTAAATCTTCAATTTTTTGAATACAGGCTACAGCTATTAATGTTATAGTCGTAAGTCTTTGTTGTCCGTCAATTACTGCAAAATGTTTATTACCTTGATTTTGTAAAACAATAGCTCCCATATAATGAAATGTCAAATTTTCCGAAACAAGCATTACATCTGACCAAAGGTCTTCCCATTGGTCTTGTTTCCAAGAGTAATCACGCTGATAAATTGGAACAAAATATCTTTTTCCATTGCCTAAAACATCATTAGTGCTAAAAGTACCGGTATCGAGTAAATTATTGTTATCCATATCATTATTTTTTTTAGAATATTCGCAAATTTATTAAATTTGCTTCAATTATTATTATTTTACTCATTAATTTTGAGTTTTTTAGTTTCAGCTAACGTTCCAATAACCTCAACTCCTATTGAGATTATTTCCTTTTTATTCTTACTTTTTATTTTTATAAAACATTGTAAATAAATATTTTATTAAAATTAGAGTGTTGTTTTTTTAGAATGAAAACCATACCTTTTATAAAAAAAATTAAAACACAAATATAAAAAAACAATTTCCTTAAAACAAATAAAAACAAATAAAAACCAAAAATAAATCCGTGCATTCGTGGTCAAAAAAAATCCGTGAAAATCAGTGTTCCCATTAAAAAAAACTTTGCGTCTTAGCGTCTTTGCGTGAAAACAAAAAAAATTCGTGAATTAGTGGTCAAAAAAAATCCCCAAAAACTATCCAACATTCAAAAATAATTCATACATTTGCAACAACAATTTTTTTAATTCGGTTTTAAGAAAAACGAATTAGGTTTTTTTATTCTGGTTTTTCCTTATTTGTTTGGTAATCTTGAAATAAATCCGTATTACCTTATTTTAAATTATTATGAAAATATATGAAAAAAGATTGAAATATCCAAAAAAAAGACTGATTGAGATTGATTTTTGTTTGATTCGAGTGTGCGGATTTTTTTTAAAATTTTTTTTGATTTTTATTTTTTTATTTGAAAATTGTTTTTTATTTTTGTGTATGTAATTTTTTTACAAAATTTATTAAAACTCATTCAGGATTTTCGACAAAAGAAACTCCTTTTTATAAAATAACATATTGATTTTTTTTTACTCGTTGGTTTTTATTCGGGTGATTTGTTGTTGTTTTTTATTAAAAGGTTTTTTTGCAGAAGTGCTGAATGAGTTTTTTTATATTTTGCAATTATGTATGACTATTCATTAGAAATGTATTTTTTTTTTTTGCTGAAAAATTAATAAATTTAACAGCCAAACAGTTTTCACAAAACTCTGCCTTTTGAGATGCGCTGGGAAACTTACAAGTATAGTTTCTTAGAGTTGTAAGGCTGATAAGCCAACAAACAAATCCTATAACCATGATTGATACTGAAAAAATAATTAATGACTTCCATTTTTACAAACAGATTTTTAATTCTGTGCAGCAGGCTGTTATCGTTACCGATGCCGATGCAAAAATAATCTTGTGGAATAAATTTGCTGAACGTTTGTATGGATATACTGCCAATGAAGCAATCGGCAAGATTACTTTTGAATTATTATCACCCCCAGAGCTTATTTCTAATCATTGGGACGTACTTCGGCTGTTAAATAAAGCCGACAATACAAAAACAGAGTATTATCTAAAAAATAAAAACGGTAAAATATTTCCCGTCAGATTAAGTTTATCGCCTTTGTACAATTCGGATAATACAATTTTTGCATTTGTTGGGGTTTCCGAAGATATTTCTGACGAAAAAGCAAAGGAAAAACGAATTATTGAAAGCGAAAAACAGTATCGTTCATTAGCCGAAAATTTTCCTAATGGTGCATTGTTTCTGCTCGACAGCAATTATCAATACAGAATTGCAAATGGAGACGTTTTTAAACAAGCCGATATAACGCCCGATTATGTTGAAGGAAAAAAAGTTTGGGAAGTTTTCCCCGATATTTGGGAGCAAATAGAACCATATCATACCGCCGGTTTGCAAGGCGAAAAAGGATATTATGAAGTAGAATTTCAGGAAAGAATTTATTCCAATCAGGTAATTCCTGTCATATTTGAAAACCATGCAGACAATATGGTTATTGTTGTAGCACAAGATGTTACAAATAAGAAAAAGACCGAAATTGAATTAATTAACAACAAAGAATATTTTAAAGCCATTTTCGAACAAGCAGCAGCAGGTATCGGAGTGGCTTTACCAACCGGACAATTGATAAATTGCAATCAAAAACTTGCCGACATACTGGGTTATACAATCGAAGAACTAACAAATTTGACTGTTCTTGAAATTACATTTGCAGATGATATTGAATACGAAAAAAAAAATATTCTCGATATTTTAAATCACAAATTGGATACCTTTATTATTGAAAAACGATACATTCACAAAACCGGCAAAATCGTTTGGGCAAATTTATCGTCCAATGTAGTGCGCAACGAAAATGGTCAGATAAAATTCGTTATAGCCGTAGTTACAGATATTTCCGAAAGAAAAAAAGTAGAAACAGAACTCATCTTAGCCAAAGAGAAGGTCGAGAAGAATGAACAACTGTTCAAATCCCTAATCGAAAATGCATCCGACGGTGTTGTCATTTTAGATAAAAATGGAAAATTCAAATATGGAAGTCCAAATGCAGCACGGCATTTTGGTTATACTAAACACGATGTTATCGGACATTGTGGAGATGAATTTACACACCCCGACGATTTGCCACTTATAGCCAAAACACTCGAAACTATATTTCAAAATCCGAAACTAAAACCACAGATAAAATACCGTTTTAAACGAAAAGACGGGGAGTATCGTTGGATAGAAACAACTTTTACTAATTTATTATCAGACAAAGCAATTAACGGTATTATTTTAAATTTTACTGATATTACCGAACGAAAACGATTGTACGACGACCTGATAATTGCTAAAGAAAAAGCAGAAGAAAATGAAGAAAAATTTCGCACCTTATTCGAAGAATTAAAAAACGGAGTAACACTTACTCACAAAGGCATTTTGGTCGATATAAATAGCTGCATGGTTGATATGTTGGGCTTTAACAGCAAACAAGAAATTCTGGGGCGCAGTTTACTCGATTTTATGACACCTCAATCGAAAGAAATTGCCATAAATGAAATAAATAAACTCCATGCAAACCAAGTAAATAAAAGCACTACAGAATTTACCTATAAACGCACCGATGGAACGGAATTTACAGTCGATATGATTGGCTCAAAAATTGAATTTGACAATAAAACGTTTGGGTTAAGCGTGCATCACGATATTACTGAACGCAAGCTATTTGAACAAGAATTGTTAGCCGCCAAAGAAAAAGCCGAAGAGAGCGACCGTTTAAAATCATCTTTTTTGCAAAATATTTCTCACGAAGTAAGAACGCCACTAAATGCAATTTCGGGTTTTTCGCAATTAATTGTAAAACCAAATCTAACATTGGAAAAACAAAAAAAGTTTTCTGGAATGATTGCAGAAAACAGCGAAAAACTGATAGGAATAATTACCGATGTAATCGAAATTTCACAAATACAATCCAAAATTACAAAACCTAAATTAACTGAGTTTGATATTATTTTTTTTCTTGGCTCAATTATAAAAACATTTACAATCAAAGCAATAGAGAAAAATATTGATTTACAAGCAATTATTGATATTCCTTACCAACAATTTATTATTCAATCCGATAAAGAAAAACTACAAAAAATACTTTCGCATATCATTGAAAATGCGATAAAATTTACAACACAAGGTAGTGTAAGTATTTTTTGCGAATTAGAAAATAAAAATATTAAATTTGCAATATCCGATACAGGAATTGGAATTTCTAATGAAATGCAAAAAGTTATATTTGAACCTTTTAGACAAGTTGAAACAGGATTAACAAGAAATTTTGGAGGCAATGGTTTGGGACTTTCATTAGCCAAATCTTATACCGAATTATTAAATGGTTCTATTTCATTAACATCAGAAATAAACAAAGGAACAACTTTTTTTATTTCTATCCCAACAAACAAAATTTCTTTACAAACGCCTGAAAAATTGACAAATGAGAAAAAATATACTGTAAATACGCTTTTAATTGTCGAAGACGAATATAGTAATTATGAGTATTTACTTGAATTGCTTAATGAAACAAAACTTAAAATTTTATATGCTGCCAACGGTCAACAAGCCATTGATTTATGCAAAGAAAATGCAACGATTGATTTGATTTTAATGGACATAAAAATGCCGATAATGGACGGACACACAGCCGCAAAACTGATAAAAGGGTTTCGTTCAGATATTCCAATCATTGCTCAAACGGCTTACGCTTTGGAAAGTGAACGCGAAACATTTATTGAAATTTTTGACGATTACATTACAAAACCCATAAGCGAAGAAGTTTTGAATGAAAAAATAACGAAATATATGACAATCGTTCGTTAAATCTTTGTGTAATTCATTAAAAACCAATAAAATGATACACAAAAACAATGTTTCATTCTTATAGTGAATTTGATTTTATTCGTGCATTGGGGGCAAAAAAAATAACAAACTTTTTAATAAAGGAATACGGTTTTATTTTTGTTTTGTTAAAATTTTTACTAACGGAATAAGCTTGATTTTCAAATCCTTATTCCCTTAATAACTTAAAATAAAATTCCGCCTTCCCTTATTCCTTTATTTCTTTTTTTAGAAAAATAAAAGGATTTATTTTGTCTAAATTCTTTTACAAAATAAACAAACCAGTTTAAAATTTTTGGAAAGTTATCATGGAAATTTCATATAAAAATAAACCACTTT
Source organism: Paludibacter propionicigenes (assembly GCA_020721325.1). Classification (GTDB taxonomy): domain Bacteria; phylum Bacteroidota; class Bacteroidia; order Bacteroidales; family JAIFNL01; genus JAIFNL01. The sequence continues at coordinate 57 of DYNA01000217.1, read as the reverse complement.
TTTTAAATAGTGCCAGAAAGAAAACTCCTCAGTTTTGGTGAAATTTTTAAAAAACGA
>DYNA01000216.1 GCA_020721325.1 Paludibacter propionicigenes | reverse complement strand
ATGATAAATAGCTATTTATTAGATTGTTACTTGTTTTCTTGCTAACACTAATTACAGATGCTTCCTTGTAAATTCGTTCAATGTTTTCTTTTTTTATATCAGGCGAAATCTTTCGGCTTTCGTCGATGTTTTGAATTTGATTTTTGAAGAGAAATATATTGTTTTGAATTTTTTCTAATTCTCGTTTTATTTTATCCGCTTGTTCTTTTATTTCATAATAATCATCTGCTACATCAAAATTTTTCAAATCGTTTTCAAGATTTTCAATTTGTTCTGACAAATCTTGTTCGGTTAAAGCAATATCCTTTTCTCCTGTAAAAAAATCTTTTAGTAGTTTATCGTTTTTTAATTCTTTGACTAATTTTCTAATTCGTTCTTTATCTTGACGTAATTTGAATTTTTCTTGCGCAAGCGTAACATCAATTCCTAAAAGAAATGTATTTGTTACCAAAATTTGAAATTCATTATTAACGGCGTTTGGATTTTTATAATCAGAATATGACGCTCTTCGTGGACGAATAAAAAAAGGCAAAAGGGAACGAAAAGATAATTGGTTTACATTATTGGGTATTTCAAACAATAGTTTTCCAAATTTTTTATTGAACTCTGTCGTAGAAATTTCTTCTCCGTTTAGTTTTATCTTTTCTTGACTATTTGTTGAACGTTCCGATGTGTATATTTTATTATTTATTGAAAATTCAAGTGTAAAAATCCAATCCGATAACTTATTTTTGAAAGCATCGTTTTTTGAAGCACCCAAGCAAAAATGAATTAAAGCAATTAATAACGATTTTCCAACACCGTTTGTAGTATCTCCTTTTTGGCGATTTTCTTCTTTTTGGGTTGCCACTATAAAGTTAAGTCCGATTGAATTTTTAAATCGAACGGTTTTAAAACTATCTTTATTTGCTTTTAATGATATTAGTCGCATCGTTGTAATAATCCGTTTTCTTCTTTTATGGTGTTCGTTCCATACAAAAAGATAAGTGTTAATACTAAATTATCAAAAGAGTGGTTTGAAAAATACAAATCATTTTGCAAGTCAAATTTATATTCAAGCCACAAATCGTCAATACTCATCGGATTTTTTAATTTTGCTGCCAGATAACTGCCAAATCCGAGTAAAGATTGCGAAAAATTGATATGCTTTGAAGGCATCAACATAAATCTAAGCTTTTTTGGGTTCTTCTAAAATATCACAACTTTCAAAATATTTTGACAATATACAAATAACCGCTGATTGATGAATTTCAGTATTCTTGGGCATACAAATATTAACTATTTCCCAAAAAACATTTTCTCCGATATACGACAAATCTTTCCAATCTTCAATAATTTGCTGATATATTCCAATTAATTTCTTTTGCAACTCTTCTGCTAAAAACGAATTATTATTAAGAAATATGTTTAATGAACCAATTTTCTGATACGCATAATTTAATTCCGATTTTGTAAAATCACTTAAATTATTGAATTTTATTTTTTCATCCCAATCAGGAAGTTTTACATCAGTAGAAAAAGCCCGTCTTGGTGGATGTTGCATAATAAAATCAATTACTTCACTCAATATTGTGAAATCCAAATTTGTAACTTTATCAATATTAAAGTAAAATCCTGCAATCTTATAAATCAAATCATCTGATAAAGAAAAAAGTATTCTGTTTAAATCTTTGGGTGTAAGAAAACCCGTTTTGTCAAGTTTGTATGTGTCTTTCAAAGATTTAATGGTTTGTTCGGCTTCCGGATTTACTCCTTTAAATTTGTCGTTAACAACAAAATAAAATTCTTTAACCGGCGACCATTGAGCTAATAATCCTTTTAAGTCAGTTTTAAGTTTTTCAACAACATCCGGATAACTTTTCCTAATTTCTTCTGGTGCAAAAACTTGATAATAAATCCCTTTACTTGGTATATATCCATCGTTTTTTTTATCTCCAATATTACCCCAAGGTTTTATTTGCTGGAAATCAGGTTCAGCATAATTCATTATTTCCGTAAATAAACTTTCAAAAGCATTTCCATCGGCTTTAAAAATTTTGTTTTCGAAAAGTATTCGTGCTAATATTTTCTCTTGATTATCCATATTGCAAAAATAGTTCTTTTTTCATTCAATTCAATTTTTGATGCTCATTTTTTATGAAACCACCGGGTAGCTTACGTCCCCTAAGAACCGTACTTGCAAGTTTCCCCACATAACAGCCCAGAGCATCTCAAAAGGCAGAGTTTTACGTTAAACTGCCTAATTGTTAAACATATTTTCTTACTTTTTTTTCTGCAAAAATACACATTTCTGATGAGTAATCATAGCTTTTTTGGCTTTTTCTTCGCCTTTCGGCAAAAAAAAAACAAAACGCACCCTGCGCTTTGTTTCCCAAAATGCGGTAGGTTACGTCAGATTTTAATCAGCATAACAAATTAATAATCAGCATTATGCCGGAATAACGAAAAATGCTTGAAGACGGCGGGTTTTGTGGGTTGCAAGGGAGCGAAGCGACCGAAGCAACCCGCAAAACCCGCTGGCTTTCAAGCATATGTTAGGCGTTAGTTTTATTCATCATCAGGGGATAATATATTAACAAGTTTAAAGACTGTTGTTGAAGATTCTTCTTTTGCAGGATTTAGATGGTCGTATTTATCATAAATCTTTGATGCTCTTTCTATTGCTATTTGTTTTCTTGTTTTTCCATTTTTAATATCTATTCCTAATAAAATATTAAAAATGTCTTCTGTAACAATTTTGCTGTCTTTATCATAAATTACTTTTGGATTAATCTGTTTCAAATATTTATTAATTTTAGCATAATATAAATCCCTGTGCATTGGAAGCCCTTGATGGTCTTCAAAATGTAAAATAAACCAGTATTCAAACGCTTGATGCGAATATGCACATTCAAACCCTAATTTATCTGCTTTAAAAATTGCTTTATTAAAATTTGCTAATTGCTCAGGATTGTCTGGTTTTGGGTCTGCATCAAATACACACCAGACTTTGTAATCTTTATATTTTGCTTTTTTTAAATCTTCTGCGTACTCGACTAATGATAGCGTGTTATAACCTGTGCCTATGATTTTCCTTTTTTCAATCGTAGCGGAAGGAAAACGAAACTGTTCGAAATATGTAGGTTCAGTATTTGTTCCCTCGCAAACAATTAATAATTTCTCTTTTTGATTAATTGTTGCGTCTTCTCTTTCCAATAATGGTTGATTGCGGCGCAACTGCTTTTGTTGCTTATGTAATTGCCTTTCAATACTTTCAAGTTCCTTTTTATTGGTTCTTTGTCCCATAATTTAATCATTAAAAAGTTTTTCAAAGTTCCCAAGAAACGGAATTGCACCATATTTTCCTGAAATGTAATTTTTTTCAAGCAAATCATCTTTTCTAACACCTTTTATATCAGATAGTGAATATAAAGAAGTTGCACCATACCTGTTCTTTTCTGTAAACCAAATTTGATCACGTCTAAAATTATCAGCGTCTAATAAATTTGTATCATGTGTATTAAAAATTAATTGTGCATTTTTAGGATTTTTAATCTTACAATTAAATAATTCAATAATTTTTTTTGTAAGATTAGGATGTAATTTAGCATCAAGTTCATCTATAACAAGCGTTTCTCCATTTTGTAAGGTTTCTAATATTGGACCAGAAAGTGCAAAATATTTTCTTGTACCAGAAGACTCATCATCGTCCATGGAAAATTTAATTAAAGTATAATTATCTTTTGTTTGATTGAATTTTTTATGGAATGTAAAAACATCTGAAAATAATTCAATTCCCATGCTACGTTTTTTATCATATAATAATCTTAAATCTTTAGGCAAATCATTATAATCAGCGAATTTCGGACTTAAATCATCAATATTTAAATCAGCGTTTTTAATAAATCTTAAAATTTCATTTTTGCTTTTCTCATTTTTAAGTTTTCCAATTGAAAAACCAATATAGTTTTCTTCTCGTAATCCAGAAATAATATTAAAATTATTTGCTACCCAGTTTACAACTAAGCTTGCCACTTTGTCGTTAAAAAGTGCAGCTGTGGATAACAACAAGGCATTCGGACGAATTCTATCATTGTCAATTAAATCTTTAACTTTAAACTTTTTTTCATGAATTTTAAAATGTTGTTCATTTCTATAAAACAATTCGATTTCTTTTGTTTTAGGACGAATAAACAACCATTCGGAAACAATTTTTTGTTTAGTAGCTTCAAAACCATATCTATACATTTCGTTTTTCAAAATAAATATGATTTCAAATAGCGATGGACTATCATCTGTTGATGAATTTAATTTAAATTCATCAACTTCAATTAATTCATTTATTTGTTTGTCTTTTGACGATGAAAGTATAAAGTTTTTAACAAATCCCATACTTTCAAATAATTTACTTTTGCCGCTTGCATTTGCACCATATATAACTGCACTTTTTAACAATCGAATACCAAAATGAGGTAAAAAAATAGTATTATCTTCCTCTCTTTCAGAATAATAGTTTGAAGCTACTAAACTTATTTTATTTTCGCTCTCAAAAGTTTTATAGTTTTTAACTGTATATTGAACTAACATAGTCTGATAAATTTAATTATTATAAATATCTTGCAAAGATAAACAATAATTAACCATTTCATGAAAAATAAACGCTTTATTTGTAATTATTTTACAATATGTCATTTTATTGTCGTAACGCCACCGGGTAGCTTACGCCCCCTTGAGAACCGTACCCAGCAAGTTTCCCCACACAACAGCCCAGAGCATCTCAAAAGGCAGAGTTTTGCGTTAAACTGCCCAGTTGTTAAACATATTTTCTTACTTTTTTTTCTGCAAAAATACACATTTCTGATGAGTAATCATAGCTTTTTTGGCTTTTTCTTCGCCTTTCGGCAAAAAAAAAACAAAACGCACCCTGCGCTTTGTTTCCCAAAATGCGGTAGGTTACGTCAGATTTTAATCAGCGTAACAAATTAACAATCAGCATCTTGCCGGAATAACGAAAAATTATTGGCGGCGGTGCGGCTTTCGTATCTAAAAAGCACAAAAGTATCAACACGCACCAAAGCCTTTAAATAGCACAAAAGTATCAAATTACAGAGCCGCACTGAACGCTCAATAATATGTTAGGTTTTTTATTTTTTTGTTAATCAATCTATTTCGGTTCTAAATTATCTAAATCAGCTAAATCTTGCGGTCTTGCTGACGCTTTCTTATTTTTTTTCAAATTTTCTATATCGATGAAATTTATTGTTAAATCGTCAACTATTACTTGTTTTCTTGATTGATAACAAGTCTCAAATTCAACACCGTCGCAAGATGTTACAATATCAATCCTATTAGGCGGATATCCCAATTGTACAAATTCATCGGGTTTTAAAAAATCTTCTTTTTGTAATCCAAGTGAACCAAAACCAAATTGTTTAAGCGATTTTAGAACATTCTCAGCATTTTCATGTGATACTAAAATCCAAATATCCAAATCTTTTGTATATCTTGGATAACCATGAATGCCAACAGCATAACCGCCAACAATTAAATATTTTACATTATTTGCGTTTAATAATTCTATAAACTCTTTGAAATCCTTGTTCAGTACCATATTTCCATGTATTATATTCATTTCTAATTTGTTCAATCGTAGCTAATCTCATCTCATATGGTTGAGATTGCCAAAATATAAAATCATTTCCTTGTTCTTTTAATTTTCCTTTACGAACAAAGGATTTGTTTACTCTGTCTATATTTAAAATTACTTCCATTTAAATTTAGTTTTTTGTGTAACCATGTTTTCTCGTTCCAAATTTTTCTTTATATAGATTTTCGTATTCTATCACTTGTTTATCGCTTAAAGATTTATCAAGCGTTCTCAAAATAGTAAAACGAAAATTATGAAAATATTCGTTATCGTTTTCGATTAATTTTTTAAGTTCAATATTATTACCATGACCATTTGTTTTAACATATTCAATCCAACGTCCCCAAATTCCTTCTTTTCCATAAGCTGAGCCAATATATTGTTTTCCTGTTAAGTCATCAAGTATCAAATAAATACCTGACACAGTTGAAAGTTTATTATACCAAATACGGTTGGTTTCTGGATTGTTTATAAGAGTTTTTAAATCATGAAAATCAAGAATTACATCATAAAAATCAGTAAATTCTTTAATTAATTTCCCTTTTGGTAAAATTTCTTACTCTACATGACATTTTTTTTAAATCCTTTTAAATTAGGAAAATAAAAAAAAAAGACTTATTTTCGCAAGTGTAAACAATTTAAAAATAAGTCTTATGACAATATGTACGACAAAAATTTGTAGAATAAAAAAAATAAGGTTATAATTGT
>DYNA01000215.1 GCA_020721325.1 Paludibacter propionicigenes | reverse complement strand
ACGATGTTTTTAATTTTTTTTTGTAAAAAAGTTTTCATGATTTTAAAAAATTTTAGTTATTAATAATTAATTTCTGAATTTTTCCTTTTTCTGATTTGACAAAATACAAACCTGATTTTAAGTTTGAAATATCAGTATTCTGAACATTTTTGAGATTCAAAACCAACACACCAATTGAATTATAAATCTGATAATTTCCAATTTCTTGAAAATTAAGAATATCAGTTGCGGGATTTGGATAACAAAAATTTTCAACTTTGGTTTCGATGTTTTCTATAAATGCAGGATTTTGAATTATACTCTCAAACTGTACATCTACCACATTTACTGTACCTGTTGCTGTAGAACCTTCTTCTAACTCAAGGACTAATCTTGTACCTTGTTTGGAATAAAATGTAATATAAATAGTTTCGTATTCGTCTATAATATTGTAATTTAAGTCGTAAATTGTAAGTAAAACATCAGCTCTAACTTTGAGCACTTCTTCTGTTCCATAAGGAGTAGTTAATGTTCCATACCCTTCTGTATAAACATACTGTTTACGATTATAGATTGTATCAACATATTCTACTTCGCTTTGGGTTTCAAAATCGGTGTTGATGTCAAGCGGAAGCGGAGTAACAAGTTCGTCATAATTATCGTGTTCGCTCCATTCCAGTGTTGGTATTGTATCAAGAAACCCCAGCAAAGTTATTTCATTTTCTGTAAATTCATAATATTCGTAAAAAAATTCAGAATCAGTGTTATCAGTGTAATTATAAAGCCGACAATGTGTTGCCTCAGGAAAATGATTTCTGCCGGGTGCGTTTTCAATGGGAATTCCATCACCAGTAGGTTCTACATTTAATGGAAAAGCAGACATAATCCATGTTTGCGAATTTTCGTAATCAACTGTTCCAATGTCCATTTGATAAATACCCTCATCAGTCCAGTAATACAATAAATTGTTTTGAGGTTGATATAACTGTAACATATCGCTGTAAGTAACCGAAATAGGATTGCTCTTACTTGTTTTTAAAATTGCTGATTCTGTAATTGTTGTATTACTGTTAAATATGCGTTCCAATGATTTTGTAGGAACTTGAGGGCATTTTCCATTTACATCGGAACCGGCTGCTGCAAATAATGTAATATTAATACTAAATAATATTAATAATATCAAGATATTTTTTAAATTTTGCATGATGTTAATTTTTAGATATTAATGAATTATAAATATTTTTTGAATTTTCGCTTTATCAGATTTTACAAAATAAAGTCCTGAATTTAAATTTGAAATATCAGTATTATGAACATTTTTGAGATTCAAAACCAACACACCAATTGAATTATAAATCTGATAATTTCCAATTTCTTGAAAATTAAGAATATCAGTTGCGGGATTTGGATAACAAAAATCGCTTTTTTGGGAAATTTCTTTTACCGTGTTAAAATTTTCAGGATAACTAACTTCTACATAATCAATATTTACATTTCCGGTTATTTCAGAACCCTCCGATAGATAAACGCTTGCTTTATAGCCATTTTCGCAATAGAAATTATAAACAAATTCATCGCCCCAGCCAACTAAAACGTCATTAATTTTAATTTCTTCATAATATTCAACAGCAACTTTTAGAGCATTAAAATTACCGTAAGGTGTTACTAATGTTCCGTAACCAGTGGTATAAACATGAGAATTGAGATTATAAGTAGTATCGGCTATCGAAATTGTATCCAATTTTTCGAAATCAAGGTTAATATCCAAGGGAATAAGTGAAATTACAAATTGTAAAGAATCGAAATAAACTTTATTGTCCCAATTTGTTTCCCAAACTCCTCCGATAACCTGTATCTTTTCGTCAGAAAATTCGTAAAATTCTGAATATGTTTCTTCATCATCGTGATAATCGAAAAATTGCAAATGTGTAGCAGTAGGAAAAAATTCGGAATATTCCGATTGTGATAGGTCTGTATTTTCGCCGGTATCACTGTCAATAAAAGGAAAATCAGGTAATGTCCAAGTTTGTGGGTTTTCAAAATCCTCAGTTCCAACATTCATTGTAAAACCGGATTCGATAATATCGGTGTAATGATAAGTTAAATTTTTGCCATCGTAAAGTTGTATGAAATCGTTATAATTTAATGAAATAGCATCAGTCTTGTAGTTGTGCTTGCTTCTATTGTCAATTGTAGCCGATTTAATTTCAAATTGATTATTTTTGTAAAAATCACGTTGCAACGTTTTTTTAAACAAACAGTGGTCTAAATCAGGACATCCTTGAACTGTAAGACTTCCCGCATAACTAAAAAACGGATATAAACAAGTAAAAAATAATATTACAAAAAATTTAATGAGTTTTTGAGAATAAGAATTTTTCTTTTTCATGATATTTTTGTTTAAAACATTATTATTTATAAATTTAGTTATAAAAATTAAAAAAAAAATTATTCCGAAAAAAGCTCCTCAAAAATATTTTTAAAAATATCTTCGGTATTTGTCCAAGTTCCGGCGTTTAAAGGTTCGGGGGCGTCAATGAGCCAAGTAGCATCAGCTTCGGGGTGAGGACCGCAAAAAATAACAGTCCCTTCACCAACTTTGGTTTTAAAAATAGCAACATCTTGATTGGCATTGTTGTAATATGCTAATACTTCGCTGTTTGCGGGAATTGTATTTTTTGCAAAAGCGGGTCCGTATTGGTAATAAATCGTTCGTTGAGTTCCAAGCCAAGTGATGGGAATAATTTGCGGGTCGAAATAGACTCCGTCGTAAGCAAAACTCTCAATATCAACAAGTCCCATTCCAGTTTCGTAACCATCGTCCCATTGACTGCCTTTTGAGGCAACGTAAGCTCCGCCGCAAATTCCCAAATAACTTCCACCGTTTTGGATATAGGTTTTCAGTTCGTCTTGAACTTGGTATAAATCATCGAGCAAATCGCCGGTATCGTCTTCCGTTCCACCAATTACGAATGCTTTTGCACCTTCTAACTTATCGGGTAATTGGCTGAGATTTGAAATGTATTCAACCGTATATCCTTGTTCTTCAGCCATTTCAGCTACTTTTTCTACTCCATCGGCATCGGCTACATAACCATCGTAAATGAGAATGTAGTTTTCGCTTGTTTCTTCCGGTTCTTCTTCGCAAGAAGTTAATATTGAAAATGTTATCAATGTTAAGAAGCTTAATTGGATTAACTTTTGTAACCCAATTTTAATTTTTGATTTTTTTTTCATAATTTTTATGTTTAAAAATTAAATAAGTAAGAGGACAAAATTAATCAAGTATTGATTTTTTATTATATTGCTAAATATTAACATACTAATACTGGTTAACTGGTTACTGAAAACTGTCCACTTACTTAAGATACAAATTTAGATTATTACAAACAAATTTCAATTTTTTTTAAGATAAAAAAAACACTACAAAACCACTACAAAAAGAGCTAAATACTTGATATAAAAGTCGTCAAGTTGTCAGTTGAAACAAGGTTTAGCTTTTGCCGCAGGCGGGTTCGTGCTATTTCTACACTTTTAAGCGATTGTTGTGTTAAAGCACAAATTTCTTTGGTAGAAAGGTTTAATTTTAGAAAAGCACAAAGTTTTTTTTCATTGGGCGTTAAATCGGGAAATTTTTTATTGAGATTAGAATAAAATGCCTCGTGAACTTTTTCAAAATAGGTTTCAAATTCTCGCCAACGTTCGTCTTTTAAGTTTACTTTTAGCTCGGTAATAAGCTCTTTTACACGAATTAAGATTTCGGAATGCGTAGATTTGGATAAATTGCTGAGTTTTTCAATCGATTTGTTGATTAATTCGTCTTTTTGAATTAAAAACATGGCTTTTGCCGTAATTTCTTTGTTTTTAAATTCAATTTCGGCGTTTAAACGATTGATTTCGTTTTCTTGAAGTTCTTGCGTAAGCGAAATAATTTTATTTTCGGCAATATTTTTTTTTGAAAAATAATCGGCAAGCATCAGCATAGAGCGCACACGAGCCGTAAGTTCAATTCTATCAACTGGTTTGCGAATGTAATCGATGGCACCGGCATCGAAAGCCGTTTGCAGGTCGTTTGAGGTGAGCATCACTCCGGTACACATTATTATAGGAATGGCAAAAGTTTGGGCATCGGTTTTGATGCGCTTTGTAACTTCTATGCCGTTCATAACGGGCAATTCCCAGTCCATTACAATCAGGTCGGGCATTTCGGCACGAGTTATTTCAATGGCATTTATACCGTTTCCGGCAGAAATGATTTCATAATCCTTGCCATCGGAAAGTAAATATTGCGCAATGGTTTTTAAATGAGCAGGTTCGTCTTCTACTATTAATATTTTTTTCACACACAAAAAGGTTTAAACTTTTAATAATTCTAAAAAATTTTGCTCGTTGTTTGAATAAACGGCGTTTTCCAAATCTTGTTTCCATTCAAAAATATTTGTACTAAAATGTTCGTCTATTTGCTGCAAAACGGGAATAATTTTTCCGGTTTCGTAGGAACGAAAATTTACCAAAAGATTTAAAAAAGTTTGAATGTACTCTTTTTCGTTTAAACTAAAAATGTATTTTTTTCTTTTTAAATGAGCAAAATCGAAAACTTGCAACGGATTTAACACCAAATTTGCTTTGGCAAGCGTAAACCCAAAAGCTGTGTATTCGCCTAATTTTGAATGCACTCCAATTTCAGAACCGTGTGCCTGCATCACCAACTTGCAAAATGCCAAGCCAATTCCGGTGGAGCGCATGGAGCTGGTATTGATGGAATTGATTTGCGAAAATTTATCGAAAACTTTGGCTATTTTATCTTCGGCTATGCCTTGCCCAAAATCGGTAATAGTAACTTTAATTTCTTTATTTTCAGAGTTTTGCTCAAACAATAGTTCAATTTTGGCGTTGTTGTCGGAATATTTGATGGCATTGCTCAAAATATTTACAAACACCCGTTTAATCAGCTCTTTATCTACCAAAACCATACTTTGGGAATTTCCTTTTATTTCTATTTCAATGTTTTTTTCTTTAATTAAAATTAAAATATCTTCCAGAGCCGATTTTAGTAAAACCGAAACCGAAATTTCTTCTTTGTTCAACGACATTTGAGCATTTTCAAGCCTTTGGACATCAAGAATGTTCAAAACCAAGTTGAGCATTTGTTTGCCCGATTGCCGAATGGAAAACATATTTTTTTCGGAAAAATTTTGGTTTGAAACCCCGATAATGGTACTGAGCGGATTTTTTAAATCGTGAATAACCATTCCGGTCATCATTTCCTTAAATTGGTTAAGTTCAATGAGTTTGCCGTTTTTATCGGCTAATTCAATTTTTTGCAATTCGAGTTCTTTTTTCTGATTTTCAATAATTTGCTTTTCGTTTTCATACAATTTGCGAAAAATAAACATGGTGTAAGCCGAAATAATCAGTACAAACAACAGCACCGCCGAATTGTCTAAAAAACGAGCAGTATAATTGGGATACGGCGTAATTAATTCAGGGAAAAACCAATGTATTAAAATGAGTATCAGCGTATTTGCAAAAATAAAACCAAAAATGTATTTCTGATTTTTTTTTACCAAAAACGGCGACCCAATAATGGAAAAAATAATTAATCCGGTAGTTGAACCCATAATTCCTTCGGTATAAAACCAAGCGGTAATATTACAAAGCGAAAATACGATGATAAAAGGAATTTTGAGCTTTTCCGATTTTTTTCTAAACCTGCTTAAAAAATACATGCCCAGAAACGACAGCGAAAGCAAACCGATTATCAAATTAAATACAAAAGGATAATGATTTAACAAATTGATAATCAACGAAACAAACGTTATCACAAATCCGATTGATGTAGCAATGTTGAAAACTCGCTCATCAAACGTATTTTTATCAAAACTACCAATTATTTTTTTATACATCAGCCTACTTTTGTGTTAGATTTTGAAAATTTTGATGCAACTGATAAAATTTTTTCTTTTAAAAATAACTATTTTTTCATTTTAAAAGCATTTTTTTGATAAAACAAATTTAATGCTTTTTTTTCATAAAAACAAGTATTTGAAATAGATGTGTTTTGTATCTTTTTGTAAAAGAATAATTTTTCATTCGCCTGATATTCTGGCATTTGTGTAATCATTCGGTCTATTTTATTTAATTCATTTTATTTAAGTGCTAAGCCAATTTTTTTTTGAATTAAATTTTAGAAAAATTTTATTGTACTTTCCATTCAAAAAAAAAGAACAAAATATCAATAAAAACAACTCTTGTGTTTTGTTTATCAAAATATTACAACAAGCCTTCTCTTTTTTCGGTGTGAAATAAGTCGGCAAGTTGTAGATTTTCGTTTTTCTTTTTCAAGCTTGCCATTACTTTTTGAAAAATGATGGCAGCAA
>DYNA01000055.1 GCA_020721325.1 Paludibacter propionicigenes | reverse complement strand
ACAAAAAACCTTTGACACCAGACCCGCTGGCTTTGACACCAGACAAAAAACCTTTTCACGCACTTTAAAACCTTTGACACCACGCTATCTGGCTTTGACACCACGCTATCTGGCTTTGTCCGAACAAAAAAAATCGTTTCACGCAAAAGAAAAACCCTTTCACGCAAAACGAAAAATCTGTTCACCAAAAAATAAAACACCCCTGTCAAACACAATGTTTTAGAAACATTTACCCAAAACCTTTCCCCAAAATCCAAAACCCTATCCACCAATCAAAATACCCGAAAACTTTTTATTCCCTTCTAAAAACAAAAACCGCTCAGCCGTTTCAAACGGCTAAGCGGTTCATTTTTTCAAAAAACAATATTTATTTCAATTTTCAAATAAAAAAAAAATAATTGTTTATACGATACAACAAACGGTAACTTTACCAAAGTTTTTATTACAAAGCACTTACATAAAAACAAAAACTCAAATTATAAACGTTTGCAGTATATATTTTAACGATTTCCCGATTTTTAAGTCGGGGGAATTTTTTTACCACAATTTTTATATCAAACTTGGCTTATTAACTGTAAATTTCTTTTCTGTACGAATCGATGGGCGCACATGTACAAGTCAAATTGCGGTCGCCGTAAGCATCGTCTATGCGTCCTACTGAGGGCCAGAACTTGTTGTCGGCAGTCCATTTGAGCGGAAAAGCAGCCTGCGAGCGCGAATAAGCATGTTGCCAGTTGTCGGCAGTTACTACTTCGGCGGTGTGAGGTGCATTTTTGAGGGCGTTGTCTTTGGCATCGGCTTTGCCTTCTTTTATGGCTTGTATTTCGTTGTAGATGCTTATCATGGCTTCAATAAATCGGTCGAGTTCCTGTTTGCTTTCGCTTTCGGTAGGTTCTACCATTAAAGTTCCGTGAACCGGAAATGAAAGGGTAGGAGCATGGAAACCGTAATCCATCAATCGTTTAGCTATATCGGCTTCGCTTATGTCGGCATCTTTTTTAAACTTTCTGCAATCCAATATCATTTCGTGCGCCACTCGTCCTACTTCGCCTTTGTACAAAATATCGTAGTATTTTTCTAAAGACGAAGCCATATAATTGGCATTTAAAATGGCGTGTTCGGTAGAGGCTTTCAAACCTTTTTCGCCCAACATTTTTATATATCCGTAAGTAATTAAAAGAACGTTGGCACTGCCAAAAGGAGCAGCCGAAACGGGTTTAATGGCTTTTTTGCCACCGGTTTTCACGTGCGGGTGGGAGGGTAGGAAAGGGGCTAAATGTTTGGCTACCGCTATCGGTCCTACACCGGGGCCGCCGCCGCCGTGTGGAATGGCAAAGGTTTTATGCAAATTCAAATGGCAAACATCGGCACCGATTTGAGCCGGATTGGTCAAACCTACTTGTGCGTTCATATTTGCTCCGTCCATATAAACCAAACCTCCAAACTGGTGAACAATTTGGCACATTTCGATTATTGCCGATTCAAATACGCCGTGAGTGGAAGGATAAGTTACCATGAATGCAGCCAAATTTTCTTTATGCAATTCGGCTTTTTCTCGAAGGTCTTCTACCGAAATGTTTCCGGTGGCGTCGCATTCGATTATTATTACTTTCATGCCTGCCATTACCGCGCTTGCCGGATTCGTTCCGTGTGCCGATGAGGGTATCAAAACCACATTGCGCTGAGCTTGATTGTTGGTTAAATGATATTGTCTAATAACCAGCAAACCTGCATATTCGCCCGATGCGCCCGAATTGGGTTGCAATGAAACGGCTTCAAAGCCTGTGATTTCGGCTAAATCGGCTGTCAGTTCGCTGATGATTTGACGGTAAGCTTTGGCTTGATTTTGTGGAACAAAAGGGTGAATGTTCGTAAATTCTGCCCAAGTAATGGGCAACATTTCACTTGCCGCATTGAGCTTCATGGTACACGAACCCAAGGAAATCATTGATTGGGTGAGCGAAATATCGCGGCGTTCCAAACGTTTGATGTAGCGCATCATTTCGGTTTCGGAATGGTAACGTTTAAATAAGTCGCCTTGCAAAAAAGCCGAACTGCGTATCAATTCTTTATCAAAACTGTACTCGGTGGTTCCTTTTTGTACACCGGTCATTTTTATTTCGGCTGCTTTTGCAAAAATTTGAGTGATTAAATCAATATCTTTATCGGTTGTCGTTTCGTCGAGGCTTATTCCTATTTTTTTCTTACCAAAGTAAAAAAAGTTTACCTGATTATTTAAAGCTATTTTACGGATTTTTTTTGAAGAAACAGAATCCGATTTTACAACCAGTGTATCGAAAAAATGGGTCGTTTCGATTCTGAAACCTAAATTTTTCAGATTGAGAGCCAATTGAATGGTTTGTCTGTGAATGTTTTTAGCAATGGCTTTTAAACCTTCGGCACCATGATAAACGGCATACATGCCAGCCATAGTAGCCAAAAGTGCTTGAGCGGTACAAATGTTTGAAGTGGCTTTTTCGCGTTTGATGTGTTGTTCGCGGGTTTGCAATGCCATGCGAAGTGCCTGATTTCCATTAACATCTTTCGATACTCCAATGATTCTGCCCGGAATGCTTCGCTTGTAGGTTTCCGTTGTGGCAAAGTAAGCGGCATGAGGTCCGCCGTAGCCCATCGGAATGCCAAAGCGTTGAGTACTACCCACTACCACGTCTGCGCCCCATTCGCCCGGAGGCATTAAAAGTGTTAAACTCAAAATATCGGCTGCTACTGCCAAAGGAATATTAACCGATTTCATTTTATTTGCAAAGCCTTTGTAATTGATTACCTTGCCATTGGCTGCCGGATATTGAACCAAAGCACCGAAAACCAATTCGTCCACTTCTACCTCAAATTCGGTGTATTTTCCAACTATTACTACAATTCCTAAGGCTTCGGCACGCATTTTTATCACCTCAAGGGTTTGGCTAAATACATTTTTATCTACAAAAAAACGATTTGCCCCTTTTTTAATGGCTTCGCGTTTGCGCGAATTAAAAAACATAAGCATGGCTTCGGCGGCGGCAGTGGCTTCGTCTAAAAGTGAGGCGTTTACTATTTCCATGCCTGTTAGCTCGCTTATTACCGTTTGAAAATTCAATAAAGCTTCCAATCTGCCTTGCGATATTTCGGCTTGGTAAGGAGTGTAAGATGTGTACCATGACGGATTTTCCAATACATTGCGCAAAATGACCGAAGGCGTGTGCGTGTTGTAATAACCTTGACCTATGTAAGTTTTATAAATTTGGTTCTTGCCTGCCAATTTTTTTATGTGGGTCAAATACTCTTGTTCACTCATTGGCTCTTTTAATTTCAGGGGATTTGCCAATTTTATGCCATCGGGCAACGTTTGATAAATCAAGTCGTCCATGGATTTTGCGCCTATTACTTTAAGCATTTCGGCTACTTCTTCGCCGCGTGGACCTATGTGTTTTGAAACAAATTCTTGCATTTTAATATATTATTTTTTGGTTTTTATATTTTTTTTTTGAAAAAGAATTCTTTTTTACAAAAGTTTTAATTTTTTTGATAGCGTAAAATAATGGTAACTTTTTCTGAAAAAACACTAAATCGGTTCATTTTCAAGCCTTTTTGTTACATCTAAATAACAGAACAATTTAACAATGCAATAATTTATAACTTCGTTTTGCTGTTTTTTAGAATTTTGGTTGCAAGCAATTTACGTTATCAAATTTTTTGCAAAAATAAAATTTTCTTTTGTGATTTTTTTTTTTTTGATAAGAAAAAATGCAAACATGTATCTTAAACATGTTTTTTTTATTTTTAAAAAAAGTTTTTATATTTGTCGAGTGTTTACCTTTGGCGTAACAAATTTCAAAGGGTTTGTATTTTAACTTTTATTTTTATGTAAATGTTTTGTAATTAGAATTTTGTGAAAGTTTTAAGTTGGGCTGTTTATTTTGTAAAAAAAAAAATAAAAACAAATCCCTCTATTTTTTAAAAAAAGAAAAAAAAGAAATAAAGGAATAGAGGAGGCTGCGAGTTTTATTTTTAGTTTAAGCGAATAAGGGTTTGAAAACCAACCTTATTCTTTTGCAAAATAAAAAACTCTTTTTTTAAAACTTTGGCAAAATTACGGTTTGAACATTTGTTTGTTTTTTTGGAAAAAAATTAATTTTTTATGGAATTATTAGAAAGTAAGTATCAAAAAATAAAGTATCGCAAAGAACATCGACTTTTATTTGTTGAGTGGATAAATACCGCCGAAATGACCGACAAGGAATATCGTGAAGAGCTGTTGAAACAAATAGTTGAAATAGAAAAGCATCAAGTTCAAAAAATGTTGTTGGATACCTCAAAGTTTGAATTTTCCATTTCTCCGCAAACCCAAGACTGGAACAATAAAAACATTCTTTCGCGTGTTATTGCTGTGGGATTAAAGAAGGCGGCTTTGCTTCTTACCGAAGATTTGTTTGGACAAATTTCGATTGAGCAAAACATGGAGGAAGAAAAAACGGGAGCTTTTGCAATACGTTATTTTCAAACTTTGGAAGATGCAATGCAGTGGTTGATAAAGTAACGATGCTACAATTGTTGTAAATTTTAATTTTTATAATTCGTAAGTATGGCTTTAACAATGTTTTATAAATTTGAATAAGTTAAATAATAAGCTATTTTCTGTATAAAAAACAGAGCGAATATAAAAAAACACACAAGGCTGTTTAAAAACTAAATTTTTTGGAAGTATAAAAAAAGGTATAATGTATCAAAAATGTTGATTTTTGTTTACAAACGTGTTAGGTTTCGGAAACCTAACACGTTTATCAACGGATTTGAGACATGACCAAAAAAGGTTGGAAAAAGTGAATGGTTTTGTGTTTTTTTTAACTTTTTATACTGCTTTTTGTTCTTTTTTTAAAATCAAATTTTTTAATGGCTAATGTAAAGAAGCTCGTAATGATTGGCTAAAACCAAAAATAAATACGAAAGCGAAAAAGAAATAATGGGCGAAACAATCCACATAATGAAAAATTTATTGACCGAAGTTTTTCTAAAAATATTTTTCATGCCCAATTTTGCTACGCCTATTCCTAAAATAGCACCAACATTGAGTTGAACCAACGATGTAGGTATTCCTTTAAAAACGGAAGCCGAAAGCAGCAGTGTACCGGAAACAAATGCTATGATAATGGCTTCAAAACGACCGAATAAAACGATTTCTTTTCCGGTATTTTGAACTATTTTGTTTCCAAAAACGGAGCTGCCAATGGCAAAATTAGGGGCGATAATTAAGGTTGAAAGTATCAAGATGAGGATAAAATTTGAAGAAGAATCTAAGTTTAGCTCGTTTAAAGTCATTGATGCAATGGGTCCGGCGGCGTTGGCTACATTGTTTGAACCGATTGAAAATGCTACATACATTGACATTGCTATAATTACTCCTTTGAGTATAAAATTATCGTTTACTTTTTTTGACATGGTAAAACCCGTTTTGCGAAGGGGTTTGTAAATGTATTTTCCTATTAATAAACAGATTATGAATGAAATAATAGGTAAAATAAACCATGTAGGAATGATTTCGATAAAAAGTTTTGACGTATTTAATTTGTCAAAATACATTGCTGCCGCTACTACAGCCAAAACGGTTGCTTGGCTGGTTGATTGCGGAATGCCCACTAAATTGGCTACAAGCATGGCTATGGTTACTGCCGATAAAATAATAGTAACCACAGTAAAACTCATATAATCAGAGCTTAACAAATCATTTCCCATTGTTTGGGCAGTTCCCTTGCCTGCCAGAATTGCGCCCAAAAATACCATTATTCCAAACAAACCGGGAATTAAACTTTTGCGTATGATGTTTGCCCCGTAAGCCGCCGAAAATGCGGGTGCTGTTCCGCTTCCGCCCATAGTTACTGCCAATACCATGGCTACAAGGTACGGAATAAGTAAATGATTAAATAAAGGAGACATTTTTTTTAGAATTTTGAATTGATTTTTTTTTCGGCAAAATTATACATTTCTAATAAATTATCACTGCATTTTTGGCTTTTTTTTCCGCCTTTCGGCAAAAAAAGAAATAAAACGCCCCTCGCGCTTTG
Source organism: Paludibacter propionicigenes (assembly GCA_020721325.1). Taxonomy (GTDB): domain Bacteria; phylum Bacteroidota; class Bacteroidia; order Bacteroidales; family JAIFNL01; genus JAIFNL01. The sequence goes on along the minus strand of DYNA01000055.1, from coordinate 17,464 downwards.
TTTTACGAAATACAGTAGATTAGGTTCTGTTTTAATCAGCAAAACAAACATAAATAATTAATTTATTGATATTTACAAGTTTTCTTTTAAACACTAAATAGTACAAATCTATTAATCGGCACAAATGCTTTTAAATACCTAAAATGTTGAAAGTTAAGAAAAACCCACCAAACGCTAAATTGCATCTTACTTGAATTTTTTAACTATATATTTATAAATCTGTTACTTACTTGCATTTCTTTGTAATCTAAAAGCACCAAAATTATTATCACGCAAATTATTAATGAAATTGATTTTTCATTTACAATTCACTACAGTTTTTTTTAGTAATTCTTGTTCGAACGTTTTTTGATATTTTTTTATTAAAAATGCGAGTTCCGATATTTCAGGATAATTTTCAAATTTCAAGTTTTGTAAACGTCTGTCGTTCAATTGTCTTAAGTATAAACTTCGATTTTCGGATTTTGAAATTAATGCTTCGATATTCTCCGGAATAAAAAAAGAACAACGATTTTCGCCTAATTTATTTCTAAATTCCAGAATATAAATGGCTAATGCAGATAAATCAAAATCTCCAAAATGTAAGTATTGATTTTCAATAGATTGCAACCATTCAATATAAAGATTATTGTTGAAACGCAACAAAAACAAGGGTTTAATAGTTGGAAACAAATATTTGTAATTTTCAATATATCTGAATGTTTCAGGATTTTCAATCCCGATAATTGTAATATCATTTTCTATTTTAAACGTTTTGTAATCAACAATATAAATCCACGAACCTTTTGGCGGATTTAATGAAATTTCTTGTCCGTTAAGTATTCCTTTGATGTTTTCGTAGGTGCGTATAAAAAAACCTTCAAATGACCTTTTGTTTAAAATTTTTGTATCGGACGCAAATTCAGCCGCTTGTGATTTGTCAGCGTCTTGGTTTTCAAGGGTTTCAATATATTTTTCTAAATCTGTAATTCCGTATTCTTTTTTGAGAAAATTGATGATATTTTCTTTCGTTCCGTAAATTAGTTGAGTATTCCGGTGTGGTTTTGCTTTTAAAATTCCTTCTTCAATAAATTTATTAAAATGATTTATAGAAAGCTGCGATGAGGTAAATTCAGTTCTAAGTATTTCACCTTCAATGACTTTTAATAGCTTTTTTGCAAACGAAACAGGTATTTTCATTTTATTGATGTTAAACGATAAATTCTTGTTTTATTTGTTTGTTGGTCGCGCTCAAAACTATATACTTTGTGATATGCCAAAGCATTATCTTCATTGGGCGAACCGGTTATCATCCAAATATCTCGGTCGTTAGCAAATTTTATCAAACCTGAAATATTTTTTGTATGAATTTTTCCAACTTCGTCCATGATGCAATGTAACATGAAATCCTTCTTTTTAGTCGCTTTTTCTTTGAAAACTGCAAGCAACATAATATAAATCATCGCTTTTACCAAAATATCTGTTCCTTCCGAACCAATATCATGCAGTTTTTCACGCCAACCACTATCATTTTGATTTTCAATTACCCGAAAACGAAGTTCAAATGTATCTTCCAATGTTATTTCGTTTCTTGGTGTGTCTTTCAGGTGTTTCATTAAACCTTCGAGTAGAAGTGCCGCTTTTTCACGATTGTCTTCCCACTTTTTAGCTGTAAATAAATTGAGTGTATCAACGCTATATGGATTTTCATCGTTGAATTGTTTAATTTCTTCAAATGCCTGAACAATTCTGTTTGATGTCGGAAAAGGTTTTAACTCGATTTTTTGGATTACACCCACAAAGTTGCGTTTTTCAAAATCCTGAGTTATTTTATTTAAAATGTCATCAATCGCCTTGCGTTTGGAAGTCAGGTCGTTAATGTCTTCGACAATGGTTTTTATGATGTCGCCCAACATTCTTTTTGTGTCTTTTTTATAGCGGTCAATTTTATTTTCGGAAATAAATTCTTTCAGATTTTCGGCAAATTCACGAAATTCCGTGCTGCCCGTAAATGCTTTTTTGAATTTAAAAATATTACCGTCACGAAACGGACTTACAAAAGATGTTATGCTTGTTTTAAATTCTTCATTTTTGGTATTTACAAGATTGTGTTCCGATTGTAATTCGGCAATTATATCTATTAAATTTCCCTTAACTTCAACATAATCAGCACTTATAATGTAAAATTCCAGTTCTTTGTATAAATCGCTTTTTTCAAAATATTTTGAATAATGCTCAATATTTTTATTAAGCTCTATATGTGATTGATTTAAGGTGTCAAATTCTGTTTTTAAGGAAGTCTGAATTTTTATTAATTCGGACAAATTACTATTATAAGTTGTCGTTAGTTGTGCTAATTGATTGGAAAATAAACTAATCCGGTTTTTAAAATCCGATAATTTATCAATGAAATTCAGTTTATCATACGTGTATTGTGAAACGATGGTTTTATTTAATTTTTCCATCTCAATGAGTTCATTTTCAATTTCTTTGATACGTTTATCAAGTTTTTCAATCTCACTTGTATCAATTCCGTTACCTTGAAGTTCGCTGTATTTTTGTTTTTCAATGAGTTCTCGTTTTTGAGCTATTTTTAATTTTAGTTCAATAAGTTCATTCTTTTTCTTTTGAATTTCGGTTGTTGTTAAATTTTCTATTTGGCTAATTTCATTTGCTTTATCCGATTTTTTTTGATTTATTAATTTGGTATGATTTGCCTTTTCAGTAGTTAAAGCAATTTCAATTTTTTCGATTACAGTTTTTTGGTCTTGAATTTTTAGTTCAATTTGTGCAAGGTCTTTGGCTTTTTCTTTCGTTGCTTCACCTTTTTTTGTTTCTAAATCATTTCCGAATTTTTCAATATTCGATGCCAATTGAGGTAATTCAATGCGCTCAATTTGTTGAATATCTTTATTTACAGGTTTTATTTTGTCATTAAATTTTTTGATTAAATCATCTTTTTGCTTTTCAAAATCGTTAATAAACTGCTCGATTTCTTTATTCATTTTGACAATTTCAATTTTCAAATCTTCATTTTCAAGTTGATATTGCTTCAATGTTTTTACATTCGATTTCAGTTCGGTTAAATCTATTTTTACGCCAAACAAATTTTTCTCTTCCGATACAATTTCCGGTTGTAAATTGTTCTGAAACAGAATACTTTCCGTGTCGTCGTTGCAAACTTTACCTATGGTTTCTGTCCAATCGGGATAATTTATATCCAGAAACTCGTAAAAGGAATTTTGCCACGATGAAATTTTCAATTCCGAATTAGAACTTTCATCTTGTAATTGTTTTAATTTCAATTGCTTTTTTTCCAAAAGAGAATTATATTTCAACTCATCTTTCTCTTTTTCAATATCATATATTTTTTGTTGCTTATCAACTTCTGCTTTTTTTAGCTTTAAATCGCTTTGTTTTTGAATTTGTATTTTTACAAAATCTTGTATTTTTTGATATATTTCTTCAATTTCTTTCTCAAAATATTTCTTTGAATTTATCTCAATCCTTTGTTTTTCAAGCGATTGTAGTATTTTTGATTTACTTCTGAATTCTAAATCATAATGTTCTTTTAACTTATCATACCTTTCTGACAATTCGCGAATTAAATCATCGTAAAGGTTTGTAATTTTTTTTTCTTTTTGAATGCCATCCTTTTCAATTTCATTGATAAATTTTGAAGTATTATTTTCAGCCTCAGTCTCTTCGTTCTTGATTTGCTCAAAAATCACTTTGTATTTTTCTTCAATACTTGAAAATTGTGCTGTAATCAAATTTTTGCGGTCTGTGCAGGTTTTATGTTCATTTTTTAAAGATTGTTCTTTCCCGACTTGTTCGAGTATATCATTGATTTTTTGCGAATTATAATATTCAATTTTTTCGTTTGCGGTTGCAACCTTTTCGTTTTGTACCGCAATTTGGTCGTCAATTTGTTTTTTATCTTTTGAAAATATATCTTTCAAAACTTTTATATGTTCATCATTATCAAATTGTTGTTTTGTAATTCCGGAAATTTGCGAAGCTAAAACACGTGTTTGTTTTTCTGAATATTTTAGCGCATTTCCCAAATTTTGAGCAATCAAAATTCGGTTTTGTTCTGCTTTTAACAGTTCTTCGTAAATGGAAACGATATGTTGAGCTTTTTGACGCGTTTTTTCAAAATCCGCAATATCATCGTAGTCATTGCGAAAAACATTTAATTGGTTGCGAATTATAGCTAAATCAATTCGATTTCCCTTTTCATTTTCATGTTCTTCTGCAATGCAATTTATTATGACTTCTCTAATTTTTTCGCTGTCCAAACTCGAATTCAAAAAAACCTTGCTGATTGTTATCGGAATATTCTGATAAATAGCACTTTGCATGATTGAAAACGAGGGAAACTCACGCGAAGCTCCGTATAAAATATCGCGAAATTCTTTTGCTTGCAATTTGCGCGTAGGTCGGGTATGTTCGCGTATTTTGGCTAAAACTTTCTCGGGTGAGAGCGCAATGTTTTTGGAATTGGACTGTTCGAGAAAATATTTTTCGTTGAAAGCCTCCGGAATAAACCGAAACCCAATTTGGTTGTTTTCCTTGTAAAGCCAAACACAAAACTTTGATTTTTCGTGAATTACTTCATAAATAATGTGGGAATTGGGGTTTTGAAAATAATACTCAGCAAAACTTTTTTTGCTCTGCGAAATGCCAAGTTGTTGTTGGTTTGAATTATAGAAAAATAAAATGGTGCGTAAAATGGTGCTTTTCCCAACGCCTTGGTCGCCGATAAAATGACAGTTTCCGTACAATTCAATCTGTTGAAAACTAACATTTGCCGAATGTATAAAAATTATTTTATTTAAGTAACGCATTATTCAAGGTCTTTAAATTGATATTGAGCTAATTCAACTGCTTTGTGTAATTTTTGTTGCAACAATTCTTTCGAGGGCAAATAATTCAAATATTCGGCAACACGAATTTGATTTTGGTCGGCAAAAAGCAATTCAACTTGTTCTTGCGATTTTTCGGCACATAAAATTAATCCAATCGGAAGATTCTCATCTTCATGTTTTTCATATTTTTCGAGCCACCGCAGATACAGTTCCATTTGTCCTTTGTGCGCAGCTTGAAATTTTCCAAGTTTCAATTCAATAGCCACCAAACACTTCAAACGCCGATGAAAGAATAATAAATCTAAATAAAAATCTTCATTATCAATCGTCATTCGTTTTTGACGTGCAAGAAATGCAAAATCGCTGCCAAATTCGAGAATAAATTTTTCGAGTTCTCGTATTATTGAGTTTTCCAAATCTTTTTCAGAATAGCTGTCGTGTAAACCTGCAAAATCTAAAAAATAGGGGTCTCGAAAAACCAAGTCGGGCGACATTTTTCCTTCATTAGCCAATTTTTCCAAATCATTTTTTATGGTCAGTTCCGGTTTTTTTGAAATTGCGGTTCGCTCGAAAAGCATACTGTCAATTCGTTCTTGCAACGTGCGCACCGACCAACGTTCAATCTTACACATTTCAACGTAAAACATTCGTTTTAAGTCGTTTTCAATGTAAATTAAGCTTCTTATATGTGTCCACGTCAATTGTCTACTCACTGCGTAGACAATTTCAATTTCAGGATAAATTTCAGCAAACTTCAAGTAATGCAACAAGTTAGCTCTTCCAAAACCACGTCCGTATTTTAGGATAAGCTGTTCGCTTAAATTTTTAATCACTTCTTTGCCATAATCAGCTCGTTTGTTTTGAAGTATGTCATTTTTTATTGAATTGCCAATATTCCAATTTAACAGCACCAATTCGCTGTTTATCGAAAGAGCAACTTTTTGCTTTGTGGTTTCTATTAAACCAACTATTTGTGTAAGTAATTGATTATTTTGCGCTAAATCTTTCATTTTAATCAATATTTTCTTCGTCTTTAATAGTAATAATTGAAATCAAATTTTCTAAATATCCGAACGAAGCAAGCACTTTAAAGTCTTCTTTATGTTCATTTTGAATATCCACAAAAGTTTCTTTGCGTAAAATTTCTACAATCTTTTGGATGCGTTCCATGGGTTTTTCAATGTTCAAATCTGAATATTTTTTCAATTCATCTAATTTGTCTTGTAATAAGGCATTTACTTTGCAATGATTAAAAATATCGGCGGGTGAAAATACATAGCCTTGCGAAAAATTTTCATTTCTCGATTTCCCAAATGTTTTCAAAAAATCCAGAATATCAATCCATTTATAGGCTGTTTTAATTTTATTTTCTATCGTTTGATTCGGCTCTTTTTCCCGTTTTGAGAAATAAAAATAACCCGTTTCTTTGCCTTCGAGATAGAAGTTAATACGTTGAAAATAATCAAATAAAACCTCAAAATTATTTTCAACGGTTTTATATAATGCCTTCAAAACAGTATCATTCGTATCTTCGCTAAGAAAGTTTCCCTTTGTCAGATAATCAAAAATTTCGTTGGTTTGAATTGGGACTGATATACTCATTGTTTTTTTGGTTTTATTACGGCAAATTCAATATTTTCGTATTCCTGATATTCGTCGGTAAAAATAAAATCGGTATTAAAAGTGGTAGCCACTTTGCAAAATAATGTAATTTTGTCTTTAAATTCCAATTGATTTTCAAAATCGTAATCTAAAATAAAATCAATTAAATTTCCGCCGGTCGAAACAAAATTCTGTTTAAATCGCTCCAAATTTATTGTATATCGTTGTTTTTCGGAAATTGATAAAAATTGTTCTTCAATTTCGTCTGTGAGTTCTTCGCCTTTAATCCGTTTTTTCTTTAAATGTTTATTGCTGACTTTTAACAGAATAGGCAAATTCGTTTCATTTTGAAGAAATGGAATAGACAATTTTGTAAAAAAAGTTTGAGTGGGTTGAAAAACAAAACTACTGTCATTTTTTATAATCTCCACAAAATTAGTCATTTCTTTGAGCAACAATTTATCTTTTAATGCTTTAATTTTCTGAATTTTTTCATTTAATTGAGATTGAACTTTTATTTGATTAAGATATTCCATTATTTTTTGTTGAATATCAATTAAATTTCTCCGCGAAATATTAATTGTGTGTCTCAAAATAATGATGCTCTTAAAAAGTTCATCGTCAGCACCTGTTTTAACAAAAAATTGCCACTGCTGATTTTCGCGTTGCAAATGTTCAATTTCATCAATTAATTTATCTAATGCAATTCGTTTACTATCAAAATTATTAAGTAAAAACAGTTTAATTTTGAAATTTTTTTCCGTTGCATACACATCTTCAATACTATTGCGTATGATGTTGATATTCCGGATAATGTTCTTAGCAATTTCCCGAATCGTTGATTTTATTTTGTGCGCATACTCATCTTTTTTTGTTTGTCTTTTTTCTTCTTCAAATAAAAATAATTTTTCGTTCAACGATTTGATTAAATAATCCGTATATTCAATGTTTATTTCTTTGGCAGTATCGGCAAAATTTTCAAAAAAATCTTTTATTCTGCTGTCCAATTCTATCGAATTGCCGGTTTGATTTAAAATTGATTTTTCCAATAAATTTTGTATTTTCTCCTGATTGTCTTCAAGATAATTCAATAAGTTTTCATAACTGATAGATTTCTGTCGTTTATTAAACAGAAAATCAATCAATTCCCGCTCTTTATACAGCGTTTCAATTAGTTCTTTTATCGAATTAAATACAAACATTTATCGTTGTTTATCATGGTTCTGGTCATTGCAGTACCGGATAGTTTACGCCACCCAAAGAACCTTATCCAACAAGTTTTCTCTCACAACACCAGTTGTTAAACGTATTTTTAATTTTTTTTTTCTGCAAAAATACAAATTTCTGATAAATTATCATAGCTTTTGTGGCTTTTTCTTCGCCTTTCGGCAAAAAAAACAAAAAAACAGTCTTTTTGTCGAAAATGACCGTAAGGGAGTTAAGAGAGTCTGTAAGGATTTTAATACTTTTTATGCTGCAAACGATTTATTATTTGACTTTTCCAAAGTTCTAAAACTTTGGAAAAGTTGTAGTTACATAATAATAAATATTAAAATTTATCCCGTTTTTAGTATAACAAATATCGATTTTAAAACACCGGACTTACTATTTTTTTATAATAAAACTACTATAAAAAAAAATAGAATAATTAAGTATAAATAGAGCAACAGGCGCGTTCCCAGCAACCACTTTGCTAATGGGCAAAATTTTATTTTTGACCACAAAGCCTTAACACCTAAGCGGTTCGTTTTTACAAAAAACAATCTATATTTCATTGCTTTATTCTATTTTTCAATTAAAAAACCATTTCTTTATTCATTGGGCAAAAAGTGTGAATTTTGATAAATACCATTTGTAAAAATAAAATTTAGAATATTTATGACTTTATAAATTATTGATTTTAAATTTTTTATAAAAAAAACAAGGAAAATAAAAATAAAATATTTAAAAAAAAATGATTTAAAATCGAATTTTAAATAAGAATTGGTATCTTTGCCAAGAAAAAAATATTTTAAAAGCTAAAATTAATCTATAAAACAAAAAAAAGAAAAATGGCAATACATGTAACAGATGCAAATTTTCACGATGTAGTGTTAAAATCGGATAAATTGGTAATGGTTGATTTTTGGGCAGAATGGTGTGGTCCGTGCCGCATGGTAGGTCCGGTTGTTGAACAATTGGGCGATGAATATCCAAGCGTTCTTACCGTTACAAAACTTGATGTGGACAATAATCCTTTAATGGCACGCGAATACAAAGTGATGAACATTCCAACGATTTTATTTTTTAAAGGCGGAAAACAAGTCGATAAAATTGTAGGAGCCGTTCCAAAATCAAAATTAGAGCAATTGGTTCAGAAACATATTTAGAATTGTGTTTAGGTTCAATGGTTGATACTTTGAACGGATACTTTGCCAAAGGTAAAACTTTGGCAAAGTTCTAATTACCAAAAAAATAGATACATAAATATTCAAATTGTAACCGTTGGAAGTATCGAATTAAATCGTTGAACTTTAATTAATTGAAAAAAGTAAATCAAAGATGAGATTACAAGATTTTACAGAATTTGATAATTTGGAATTTTTGGCAAAACAAATTGTCGAAGGATTTATTACGGGGTTACATCGCAGCCCATTTCATGGTTTTTCTGTAGAATTTGCCGAAAATAGACTTTACAATAAGGGCGAATCCACCAAACACATTGATTGGAAATTATTTGCTCGTACCGAAAAACTTTTTATTAAGCGTTACGAAGAAGAAACCAATTTGCGATGTCAAATAGTTATCGATGTTTCCTCTTCCATGCTTTTCCCCACCCACGAAAAAAATAAAGCGTCAAAATTAGCTTTTTCGGCATTGAGCGGTGCGGCTTTAATTTATTTGATGCGCCGACAGCGCGATGCCGTTGGACTTTCGCTTTTTTCCAATCAATTGGATTTGCACACTCCGGCAAAATTAGCAAAGGTTCATGCGGGCTTGATTTACACCGCTTTAGACCAATTGATGCAAACTCGTCTTTCCGACTCCAAGCAAACCACCGATGCCGCTCAAATGCTGCATCAAATAGCCGAGAGCATTCACAAACGCTCGCTGGTAATTATTTTTAGCGACATGTTCGACCGAAATTCGCCCGAAGAAGTTTTTTCGGCTCTTCAGCATTTAAAACACAACAAACACGAGGTTATTTTATTTCACGTTACCGATAAAAATTTAGAGCAAGACTTTAATTTTCAAAATCGTCCATACAAGTTTATTGACTTGGAATCGGGCGAAATTTTGAAAGTAAACCCCAACGAACTGCGCGATAATTATCGAAATGTTGTAAATTTATATCTTAAAGCCCTAAAATTGAAGTGCAATCAATACAAAATCGATTTCATTGAAGCCGACATCAATAAAAGTTTCAAAGAAATTTTACTTCCTTATTTATTGAAGAGAAATAATTTGTATTGAACTATTTTTTCCAAGAAAAATATCCCAGAACAAGAGCCAATAAGTTATAATAAATAATAGAAGCTACAATGGCTCCTGCCATTCCGTAAATGGGAATGAGTAAAAAATAAAGAAGTAAATTTAACAATGTAAAAACAAGTTTTATTTTTATCATTAAATCCTCTGCTCTGAAAGCGGTAAGAAAATCTTGTAAAAAAAGGGCGTAAGCCGTTGCAGGCAAAGTAATTAAATAGATTTGTGCCAAATAAATCGAATCAAAATATTTAGAGGAATATAAAAAAAGAATTAAATACGGAAAAATAAAATACAAAACAATTGATAATAAAATCATTATAATTAAAAAAACGACACTAAACTTTCGTAAAATCAGCCTCAATTGAAATTCGGTTTGTTTAAAAAGTTTGGGTAATAAAACTCGAAGCATCATCTTTAAAGCCATTCGCAAATAAATAATCAATGCTGCCGCAATAGAATAAATAGCTAAATCTTTGGAATCGAAATAAATACCGATTACAATTTTATCAAAATAATCGTAAACATAAACCATGAAGGTAATCAAAGTTAGCTTGTATCCGCTTTTCTTCCAATCGTTTTCAATTTGATTGTTTTTTAAATGTTTTTTGGCAAAAAAGTGAAAAAGAATATTTAAAAAAGTATTTGAAAAAAGATAAACGATAAAAACAAATAATAAATTATCATTTTTTGAAATACAAATTATTGAAATAAGAAGAGCAACAAAAAAGAGTTTTATAGAATTGTATAGTGCTGATATATTGAATTTTAATTGCGATTGATAAATGGTATCCCATTTTGAAAAACTATAAAAAAATGGAAACAAAAAGGCTGCAAACAGAATAGGAAAAAATAATTCGTTGCGATAGAAATAAAAATAAACAGCCAACAAAAACAATCCCGCTGCACCCAGCAAACTCCATAAAAAGCTCAAACGAACGGCTTTAGAATAGATTCCATGTTTTTCTTTCGCTATCGAGCGCATAATGGAAGTATTTAAGCCGGGCAGAGCAAAAAGTGAAAAAACGGTTAGTATGGAGATTAAAAAATTATAATTTCCTAACAGTTCGGGGCTTGTAAACCGCGCCATAATCACCGAAAGGGCTATTCCTATACCTATTTGAATGGCTTGGCTGAGTGCTACCCAAAAACCGTTTTCTACAAAGTAAGGCAAATTAAAACCAAGTTTATCACCTATTTTTTTTGTAAAAAAAAATATTTTTTTACGTATTTTCAAAAAATGTAATAATTTTTTATGTTTTTTTTACAAATTTTATTGTGCCAATGAATTGGAAATTTTATTCATTTTATTCTTTTTCCATTTTCTAAAAACCGAAATTGCAACCATTAAAATAAACAAACCATTGGAAATAAGCGTAATCCACAATCCTCCGGTGAAATACCAAGGCAAATATTTAAGCTCAATGGTGTAATTGCCGGCAGGTAATTTTAAAGCCGTAAAACCAATGTCGCTCTTTATAATCGGATATTTTTTGCCATTTACAACCGCTTGCCAGCCTTTGTCGTAAGGAATGGTTAAAAACAGTAATTTCGATTGTTTCAAAGAAATAGTGCCATTGATAAAATCGTTTCCGTGCGAAGTTATTTTTAATGTATCTTCAATTAATTTTTCACGGAATTTAGCATACAAACTTTTTTGTGTATCTTCTTTGTTATCAAAGTCGTTCTTGTTGTTTAAATAAAAATCGTTTCCGAAAATATTTTCATTTAAAGTAAGAATGGTGTCTTTGGGCGAATAACGGGGCAAAAAACCGGAAACAGTCGTTGTATCTTCCAAAACAGCATAATTTAACAAGGCAAGGTCTTTCTTGAAACGGTCTAATTTATCAAATTCTTCAAACGGCAAGTAATGCGTATAAGTGTAGCCCATAGGCAGATAGTAATTGTTTTTTAAAACCGTAATATCTCCAATTTTGCTTATTTTGGTATAACCCAATTGCAAAAAATTTGAACTGTCGCTGTGTGTAAAAAAATATTTGATATTGCCCCACGTGCTTAAAAGCGGCTGCCCGCGCAAGCCCGGCGACCAGCGCGTTTGCGATTCGCTTTTTTCGTCAATAACATCGGCTTTTTGCAAAAAATAAATGTAATATCCCTGATTGAAAGAGGAATAGCTCGTTGTGCCGTAATAACCTTGCACCATGGCATCGTTCAAACTGCCATGCTGGCTTTTGCCCGACCAGTAATCTTTTTCTACTCTGTAAAACGAACTATCTGAACTTTCAATGTAATTGACTGCTTTCATGGTATTGTCGAAATAACCTCCGGCAGAATTTTTAAATTCCGAAGCTAAATAGGCTTCTCTTTCATTTACAGTGTAATACGAAAAATAAGTTAATTCCACTACAACCAGAAAAACAACTACTGAAATAGCAACATGCCGATATTTTGCAAATGAAAAAAGTACAAATGCGCCGGTGTAAAGCATTAAAAATAAGGCTACTATATTTCTTATTTCGCTCACTACAATTGATTTTTTTGTACCCAAATCGGGAATAAAAAGCATACCCAAAAGGGTTAAAAATGTAATGAGTAATATTGGAATATTAATTTTTGATTTTTCTATTATAAAATTAAATGAAAAAATTCCCAAAATAATCAAACTCACTGGAATAAAAATATCCAGCCCAACTTTGTAGTAATCGCCTGTAAATGCGTTGAATGCGTGTCTGAAAAATGGAAAAATAACAATCAATGCCCAAAATGCTATAAAAATGACAACTGTTTTTATTTTTTTAGAATTTAAAAACTGAAACAACTGCGGCAATAAAAGCAAACTAAGCAAACCTGCATATAAAACGGGTGCTTCTAAGTAATTGTACCAACCTTTAAAATTAGAGCCATTGCCCAAAATATCGTTGGAAAAAAGTCGATACATGGCAGTTAAATGATGGCTGAGTGTGTCGCCATAATTTTGAGCTTCGGTGCTAAAAACTTTTTTAGACGAAAGTGCTGAATAATAACCCATTCCACCACCTACGCGCGGTGAGTTTAATATTTGTATCAGATTGGTTATGAAATTGATAAACGTTAAAAGTATGCCTGTGATTCCTAAAAATATCATTTGCACTATTTTTAGCAAATAATCTTTTAATTTTTCATCATTAAAGTAAAAAAATCTAAAAACAATATAAATAAGTATGAATAATGAATTAACATAAAGGTAAAAAGGATTTACTGAAACTAAAACAACACCAATGGGGAAAAAATACCAGATTTTTTTTCTAAGAAAAATTTCGGTTGAAAACAGCAAAAAAATACTGGCTAACACCACCGAAGAGTGTCCCCAACTGCTTCCTAAAACCGCATAACCCAGAAATCCAACCAATAAACCTCCAATAAAAGCACTTAGTTTTTTTAGCGAAAGCGTGCGCAAATAGAAATAAAATAGAACACCACTGATAAGAAAATGATTGAAAAATACCCGAATAAATTTTCCGTAAACAAAAAAGTTTTCTCCATAAATAGCTTCAGTTATGGTGCGTTTGAGCAAACTTAAATAGTAAAGTGGGTTGCTAAAAACCGGTATGCCCGAAAAAAAACTCTGCCCCATGCCCACTTGAAAACTCCAGATTGAATAAAACGATTCGGCTTTAAGCTTAGTGGACAAATACACGCCCGGAAAAACCGTATTTAGTGTGTCGCTGCCTATATCTTTGAAAAAATAAACGTATTTTACAAATATAAAATCTTTAAATGCCACCAAACCCATAAAAATAAACAATAGTAAAAAAATAGAAATAGGGTATTTTTCTATTGCTTTTTCTAACATCGAAATCTTAGCTTTTTCATTTGGTTTCGCTTGATTTTCAGCATTTTTTTTATGAAAATGCTGCTTCTGTGAAAGAGAATGTTTTTGTTTATTTTTCGACATGTATTTTATTTTTTTTTGAAACGAAATATTTTTTTTACGTAAATAAAAAAATATTGACAAAAATAGAAAAGATTTTTTTATTTTTATAAAAAATTTTTAATCCCTATTTTTATTAATTTATTCAAATTAATTTTATTTTTTTTTAATTATAATGTTTTAATAAACAATGAATTAGTTTTGTTATTAAAAAGCTTGATGGTTTCATTCAAACAGACAAAAAATGAGTAAAATGAAAAAAATTGCAGTTATTTTAGCCGGTTGCGGAGTTTACGATGGTGCCGAAATTCACGAAGCAACTTTTACATTGTACGAAATTGCTAAGCAAGGAGCTGAATATCAAATTTTTGCACCCGATATAGCTCAACACCATGTTATCAACCATTTAGACGGTTCGCAAATGAACGAAACAAGAAATGTTTTGGTTGAATCGGCTCGCATTGCACGCGGTCAAATTAAAGATTTAAAACATTTTAAAACTTCCGATTTTGATGCTTTGATTATGCCCGGTGGTTTTGGCGTGGCTAAAAACCTATCTACTTTTGCTTTTGAGGGCGTCAATTGTGCTGTTCACCCAAAATTAGCGGCTATTATTAAACAAATGCACGCCGAAGAAAAACCCATTGGTGCTTTGTGCATTTCGCCCGTAGTAGTGGCTAAAGTGCTTGAAAATGTTGAAATTACAATTGGACAAGACGCAGATACGGCAAAAGCCGTTGAGGAAATGGGAGCAATTCACAAAGATACTTCGCACGGGGAAGTGGTGGTGGATAAAATAAATAAAATTGTTACTACGCCTTGCTACATGCTCGATGCCAGCATTGTACAAATAGCCGAAGGTGCTAAAAATATTGTAACGGAATTATTAAATTTGGTAAATAATTAAATAATTAAATTGTTAAATTGTTAAATGGTTAATTTAATATTTTTGAATAAAAAAAGCAATAATATTTTATCTTTTTTAAACTCTATTTTTAAGTAAAATTTTAATTTATAATATCATTTTAACAATTTAACAATTTAACAATTTAAAATATATTTTTTGGAATGAATTATTTTTCGATAGAAACATCACAAAATGTAGAAATAGAGCATAAAATTGCCGGAATTGGTGATAGAATAGCAGCTCAATTGATAGATTATTTAGTCTATTTTGCCTATTTTTTGTTGCTTTTATGGTTTCATTCTATGTTTAGTATTTTTAATTCCGAAATAGTATTGGTGATTGTCATTTTGCCTGTTTTCTTTTATCCTTTGGTAATGGAAATGCTTTATGAAGGTCAAACCATTGGAAAAATGGCACTCAAAATAAAAGTGGTTCGGCTCGACGGAATGCCGGTTTCATTTGGCAACTATCTGATTCGGTGGCTTTTTATTTTGATTGATATTCGTATTTTTTCGGGGCTAATAGCTATTGTAACTATCCTTGCCAATGGAAAAGGGCAGCGTTTGGGCGATTTAGCAGCTCAAACTACGGTTGTTACTATTCGGCAATCGGCTTCGCTGACCGATACGATACTTTTTGAGACGCCCGAAAATTACCAAATTACTTATCCTCAAGTTGAAAAACTTACGCACGACGATATACAAACTATTCGCGATGTTATTGAGCATGTTAAAAAAAATAAAGGCTCAAAAGAATCGGTTAATTTAGCTTATGAGGCATCTTTGATTATACAAAGTAAAATGGGAATTAAAACCAACAAGCGCGCCAGCGATTTTTTTAATATTGTTTTAAAAGATTATAATTTTTATTACTATCAAAATGAAAAAAAATCGAGATTTTAATATTTTAGTAAAATAAATTAAATAAACAAATTAAATTAAAATAGACCGAACGATTTTGCAAATGCCTGCATATCAGGCGAAAGCAAAATTGTTCATTGTTAATTATTCATTACTTATAATACGATGCACAGACTTTTTGAAAAAGCCCTTCGTTTAGAATTTCTAACTCTTGATGAAGGCTTAATGCTTTATAATGAAGCTCCTACAAGCGACCTTATTTTTACTGCCAATGAATTGCGAAAAATGCAAGTTGATGATAAAGACGTGGTTACTTGGCAGATAGACCGCAATGTAAATATAACCAATGTTTGTGTTTCGCAATGCAAATTTTGTAATTTTTACCGAAAGTCAAATGCTCCCGATATTTACATTACTAAAATAGAGGAATACATTGAAAAAATTGAGGTTTTACTCAAATTTAAGGGCGACCAGTTGTTGCTTCAAGGGGGTTTGCACCCAAAGTTGAAAATTGATTTTTATGAAAATTTATTTTCGGAGCTAAAAAAATTGTATCCGCAAGTGAAATTACACGCGCTCGGACCGCCCGAAATACATCACATTGCTCGAATTTCGCGGCTTTCGGTGCGCGAAACTTTGGAGCGTTTGCTCAAAGCCGGTCTGGACAGCTTGCCCGGCGCGGGTGCTGAAATTTTGGTGGACAGAGTGCGAAACATCGTTTCTAAAGCAAAATGCACCACCGATGAATGGCTCAATGTGATGCGCGAAGCCCACCAATTGCGAGTTTACACTTCGGCTACCATGATGATGGGGCATGTGGAAACCAAAGCCGAGCGAATTGAACATCTGATTAGAGTGCGCCAAGTGCAAGCCGAAAAACCTGATGATGCCGTAGGTTTTTTAGCGTTTATTCCATGGTCGTTTCAAGGAATGGGAACAAAATTGCTTAGCGAAAATCCAAATATTTTACCCGTTTTTGCCAACGAATACATTAGAACAGTTGCTATTAGCCGAATGATGTTGCCAAATATTAAAAACATTCAAGCTTCGTGGCTAACGGTTGGCAAGGAAGTAGCGCAAATGTGTTTGCACGCAGGCGCAAACGATTTTGGCTCCATTATGATTGAAGAAAATGTAGTTTCGGCAGCCGGTGCTACGCATAGCTTTGATGCTCAAAGCATTCAAGAGGCTATTCTACAAGCAGGTTTTACTCCTAAACTTCGCAATCAACGATACGAATATAGGGAAAATGTACTAAATGGTTCAAAAGTTTTGTAGTAAAATATAGTGTTTTTTACGAATTGAAGTGCAAAATTGATGCGAAAATGCTGAATGAAAAACAGATTAATAATTTGTTTTTTTTGATTATACTGCAAACGGGAACTTTGCCAAAGTTTTAAACCGGTCTGTTTATTTTGCGTGAAAAATGAATTTTACTTTTCCCGCAGGTTTTATGAATTTTAAAATAAGCGAATAAGGTTTTATTTTTGTTTTTTTATCCGTTTTACTAAGGGAATAAGGTTTTGGAAATCAACCTTATTCCCTTAGTAACTTAAAATAAACTCGCTGCCTCCCTTATTCCCTTATTCCCTTATTTTTTTTGAGAAAAATAGGGGGATTTATTTTAAAGTTTTTTTACAAAATAAACAGACCAGAATTCGACTTCTTTGTGCCTTTGTAGTGAATAATTTTTTTCATTAAATAGCTCAATTTATCTAATTTATTGATTATTAATTTACAATAAGTCTAATAATTTTTAGCAGAATTTCGTATTTTTAATCATTTATCAGAATAACAAATGATTATTCGTTTTTTTGCCTTTTGTTATTGTTTTATTGCTAAAAAAAAATTTTATTTAATTCTACTTTACGAACTTATAACTACTTGACTATCTGATTGTTTTTTATAT
>DYNA01000214.1 GCA_020721325.1 Paludibacter propionicigenes | reverse complement strand
ACTTAGTTGAAATTGATAAATTCCTTCACTTTTTTCCTCGGTATAAGTGCCTACAAAAAAAGTAATTCCGCTTTTTTTATTCTCATCTTGGTTTACTCGATTATTCTTAACTTCTGAATTACAAGAACTTAAATACAGTGCAAATATTAATATTTTGAATTTCATTTTTTCCGGTTTTAACAAAAATGATATTATTGTACTTATTTTAAGCAAAATTAAATATTTTTTTAAGAAAATGAAAAAAAAATTAAAAATATTTTTTTTGATTAAATTTTTTATTTTATTTTGAAAAAATTATAATTTGTTCAAAAATTAATATAAAAATAAAGCGTTTTTATGAAAGTTTATAAAAGTATTAAATTAATTATCAATCTTAAAACCATTGTTTTAGGAATTATTTCATTTATAGTAACTTATTTGAGTGTTAAATTTCAATTTATTGGCGATTTTCCATTAACACTTATTGGTATGGCAGTTGTTTTTCCCATTGTTTTTTCAATCGGTGGAGCTTATACGCGAAGGGAAAATGCCTTAAAACATTATGGAACTTTGAAAGCTCATGGGCGTGCAATTTATTTAGCATCAAGAGATTGGGTGCCAGATGAAGACGTAAAACACGAGTTGCATTTTAAAAATATGATGCTGCAATTGCTTACCAATTGTCGTGAACTTTTACATACCAAAGAAAGCAATAGGGAAGAGCAAGAAAGGCAAGTTTATAATTCATTTTCAGAAATTTCACTTTTCATTAAAGCCTTTAGAGACAGAGGCTTATCGGGTGGTGAAGTTTCGCGGGCGAATGCTTTTTTAAGCAAAATGTTTGATGCTTTTGAAAATATGAAACATATTTACCAGTATCGAACCCCAGTTACATTAAGAGCTTATAGTAAAATCTTTATTTACTTACTTCCAATACTTTACGCTCCTTACTTTGCTATGTTGGTAGTCGAATCAACAACAGTTTTGTCATATATTATGCCGGTTTTTTTAACTTTTATCTTAGTTAGCTTAGATAATATTCAAGACCATTTGGAAAATCCATTTGACCAAGTTGGAGAAGACGATATAAAAATTAATGCCGAAAAATTTATTGATAGTTTAGAGTTTTAAAAAAGTTGTTTTTTGAAAAAAAATGACAAAAATGTTTTTTTAAATTGTCTTTTTTAGCTATTTTTGAGTACAATGAATTGTTAATTTTTAATAAATAATCTTATTTATTTGAAATTTAACTTTCAAAACTCTTTTATATTTATAAAAAAATAACTATTTTCGCAAAATAAAATATTATTAATAAATTGAAAGTTTTTAATCAAATAAATAAAATATGAAAAATAAATTATCTCCCTTAATTGTAATTATTGCGGTAGGTTTAGTATTTGTTATTATCTTGAGTAACAATATATTCAAAACCCTTGAGCCGGGTGAAAAAGGTGTAATTTTCAGAAAATTTACTACCGGATTGGACAAAAACGAAGTGTTAAATGCCGGTTTTCACATTATAGCCCCATGGAACTCACTTTATGTTTACGATGTTAGAGAACAAAAAGTGGAAGAAGAAATGGAAGTTTTAGACAAAAACGGTCTTTCGGTAAGAGTTGAAATTTCGGTTCGTTTTAACCCAATTTACGATAGAATTGGTTGGTTGCACGAAAAATTTGGCACCGATTACATTACTCGTTTAGTTGCTCCTGAGGTACGTTCATCGGTGCGCAGTGTAATGGGGCGTTACTCGGCTGAAGAAATTTATGCTACTAAAAGACAAGAAGTTGAGGGTAAAATTATCAGCGAAACCAAAGCTATTTTAGGAAGTGATGTGAATAATATTGATATGCGTGCATTGCTTATCAGAAGCATTATTTTACCGGAAAAGATAAAAATGGCTATCGAAGAAAAATTACAACAAGAGCAAGAAGCTTTAGCCTATCAATTTCGTTTGGAACGTGAAAAAAGTGAAGCCGAAAGAAAACGCATAGCTGCCGAAGGTGAAGCTCGCGCTAACCAAATAATAAACAGCAGTTTAACTCCTGCTCTTTTAAAAATGCGCGGAATTGAAGCTACAATAGAGTTATCAAAATCGGAAAATTCTAAAACCATTATTATTGGTGGAAATGGAGATGGTCTTCCTTTGATTCTTGGAAATCAATAAGTTAATTCTTTTTTTTAAGAAACGCATTCAGAAAACTGAATGCGTTTTTTTTTCAAATTTATATTTTTAAACATATTTTTTTATTAAAAAAAGCAATTTAAAATTCTTAATTTTACAAAAATATTAAAAAAAAAGTTTCTTTAAAATTTATATTATTTTATCGTTTTTTTTAATATAGAGTAAAAAATAATAAAAATATTTATTCAAAAATATCCATGTCAAATTCAAATTTTGTAACCAATACTGTTGGTCGTGTAGTGCCGACAGTGATAAATGGCGAAAAACATGAACCTTATAAAGGTATCAATCAGCACATTCCGACTGGTTTTAAACATGCACCGCGTGTTGAAACAATTGCTCATTTTCCCGATGACGGTAATAAACAGCTCGATTCGCTTAAATCGGCATTAATTAAAGCCGGTTTAAAAGATGGAATGACCATTTCAACGCATCATCATTTTAGAAATGGCGATTTAATTGGAAATCAAATATTTGACATTGCTCATGACTTGGGCATCAAAAATTTACGTTGGTTTCCTTCCGCTTCTTTTCCATGCCACGAGCCTTTGATAAAATATTTGGAAGACGGCACAATTAGCCACATTGAGGGCAGTATGAATGGTGCTTTGGGTAAATTTGCTTCGCAAGGTAAAATGAGTGGCACGGCTATTTTACGCTCGCATGGTGGTAGATATCAAGCAGTTCAAGATGGAGAAGTGAAAATTGATATTGCTGTGATTGGTGCTGGTAGTGCTGATTGTTTTGGTAATGCGAATGCTGTACATGGCTCATCTACAAGTGGTTTGCTTGGGTTTGCCCTTGCTGATTCGCAGTATGCCGATAAAGTGATTGTGGTTACTGATAATTTAGTTCCTTTTCCTTGTGTTCCATGGCAAATTCAAGGTAATTATGTTGATTTTGTGGTAGTTATGGATAAAGTTGGCATTCCCGAAAAAATAGTTTCGGGAACTACTGAAATCACGAAAAGCCCTGACAGATTGTATCTTGCAGAATTAACTGCTCAATTTTGCGAAGTTACTGGAATAATAAAAGACGGGTTTAGTTTTCAAACCGGTGCCGGAGGTACATCTTTAGCTGTGAGCGACTATTTTGCTAAAATAATGAAAGAAAAAGGCATTAAAGCGCGTTTTGCACGAGGAGGAAGTAATAAATATTTAGTACAAATGTTGGAAGAAGGCTTAATTGATTATATTCTCGATGGTCAAACATTTGACTTAGACGGCGTTCGTTCGATGCGCGATAATGCTAATCACGTGTGGACCAGCCCATTTACAAGTTATAATTATCATGGAAAAGGTAATTTTGCTCAATTGGTAGATGTTGTTATTTTGGGAGCTACGGAAGTTGATGTAAATTTTAATGCCAATGTAGTTACTCATTCTGATGGTTATTTGCTGCATGGAATAGGCGGTTGGCAAAATTGTTTGTTTTCAAAAACCGTTATTTTGCCATTGCCTTTGTTTCGCGACCGAATTCCGGTTATTCGAGACGAAGTTACGACCATTTGTGGACCGGGCGAATTGATTGATGTTATTGTTACTGAGCGCGGTATAGCTATTAATCCGCTTCGTACCGATTTATTGGAGAAAGTAAAAAATTCGGGTTTACCCATAAAAACCTTGCAAGAGTTGAAAGACGAAGCTGAACAGATTTGCGGAAAACCTCAAAAACCCAATCTTGGAGAAAAAGTGATTGCCGTTATTAAATGGGTCGATGGAACAATTATTGACGCTGTTCGAGAGGTTTTATAAAAAAAGATTTTGAGGAAATTTTTAATAAAAAAAAGAGTGATTTTTTATAAAATAATTAAAAAAAAATATTTTTTTATGAGATATTTTATAATAAAATTACTCTTTTTTTATAAAAAAAGGATTGCTAATTAACCAATTCCATTTCATTAATTAAATGAGAAGCACCGGCAAACTTATCAATGATAAATAGTGCATAACGAATGTCGAGCGTAATGTTTCTGCACTGTGTAGGGTCGTACATAATGTCAGACATGGTGCCTTCCCAGTTTCTGTCGAAGTTTAAGCCCAACAAATTTCCTTCAGCATCAATAACCGGACTTCCAGAGTTTCCGCCTGTTGTGTGGTTTGAGGCTGCAAAGCAAACATTCATTTCGCCATTTTGCCCATATTTTCCATACTCTTTGTTTTCATAAAGCTGTTTTAATTTTTCAGGTACTTTGTAATCATAAATTTCGGGATTGTCTTTTTCTATTATTCCGTCTATAGTAGTGAAAGGCAGATACTTAACACCATTTTTAGGCATATAATCGGCTACTTTTCCATAACTCACTCTGAGTGTGAAGTTTGCATCGGGATAGAAAATTTTATTGGGTTGCATTTCCATCAAAGCTTGCATATATTTTCTGTCGAGAATGGAAATTTCGGATTGTAAATTTGTTATTTTTTCATCTAATTGCGTGAGATATAAATCTTTAATTTCGTAGAAAAGTTGCCAAATAGGGTCTGATTTTAATTTTTTTACCGATTTGTAAGAAAATTGATTTACAAATTGGTCAAATTTTGTTTTTGAAACTAAAAAAGATTTTTCAAAAACCGTTTCTGTGAATTTACCGAAATCACCTTTGTATTTATTTTGGATAATTTCAAAAGTGGCTGTTTGGTATTTTTTATCCACATTTTTTGAATACATTTCGATTAAACTGCTAAATGTTTGTTTATCAATTAGTTGGTAATAATCTTTAAAAAAATCATCGCTCCATTCTTTTAATTTTTTTTGTTGAACAGAAATTTCTTCGTTGGTCGAATTTTCGTTAAATTCTGTTAAAACATCAATCCGGCGTGCAATAGAAATTGCCTCAATACTAAAAATACCTTCAAAAATATAGTTACTAACATGCTGATATTTTGATAATTCAGAATAGTTTTTTTGATATTCTTCTAAAATTGTTCCGTATTTGGCTTTTAATTCGGGAGTTGATTCTGCCCATTTTTGAAATTCGGCTTCTAAGTTTTTCTTTTTTTCAACGGCATTTAAGCGTTTCAAACCGCGCGATTCGCCTATCCATTTTTTCCATGCATTGCTTGCGCCTGCGTGCTTTGCGGCATATTGTATGCGAACGGCAACATTTTTATCCATTTCAAAAGTCATTATGTCAATTCGTTTTTGTCGCAAAGCAATTTTGTGAGGGTTGTAAATTTTTTCAATCAAATCCACTGCCATTGAAGGTAAATATTCTTGTGTTGTTCCGGGATAGCCTAAAACCATAGTAAAATCGCCTTCTTTTACGCCTTTCATTGAAATTTTCAAATGTTTTTTTGGTTTGTAAGGCACATTATTTTGCGAATAAGCAGCAGGTTTGTTGTCTTTTGAAGCATAAATTCTGAACACGGAAAAATCTCCCGTATGGCGGGGCCACATCCAATTGTCGGTGTCGCCGCCAAATTTTCCAATTGCTGAAGGTGGCGCACCTACCAAGCGAACATCGGTAAAAACCTCTTCAACAAACAAAAAATACCGATTTCCCAAGAAAAAAGGCTTTATTTTTGCAGAATAGTGAGTTCCTTCAACAGCTTTTTGCATTAATTCATTCGATTTTTGCTTAATTATTGCATTTCGTTCCGTTTCTGACATGTTTGGAGTGATATTTTCCATTAATTGCTCCGTAATTTCCTCCATTCGCACCAAAAAAGTTACCGAAAGTCCCGGATTTGGTAATTCTTGTTCTTTATTCATAGCCCAAAATCCATTTGTAAGGTAATCGTTTTCCACAGAACTGTGTTGTTGGATTTGTCCATAGCCGCAATGGTGATTGGTGAGCAAAAGTCCTTCTTCCGAAACGAGTACACTCGTACAGCCACGTCCAAAAATAGGAACTGCATCTTTCATGCTGGCTTTGTTTACACTATAAATGTCTTCGGCTGTAAGTTTAAAGCCTTTTTTTTGCATATCTTCTATGTTGTACTGGTTTAAAAATAATGGTAACCACATACCTTCATCGGCTATTGCCATGCGAAGTGCAAAAAAACTAATTAAAAAAAATAAAATTAATTTCCTCATTTTATATAAAAATTATTATTAAAAAATATATGTCTGGTTAAAAAATGATAAAAATAAATAGGTTTAATTGTTTTTTACATTTCTTTATAAAAAATTGAAAGAAATTGTACAAATATATAAAAAAGTTTTAATAAAATTATATAATTTTTTACTCTACATGACATTTTTTTTGTTGGCTAAATTCTAATAATTTTACAAG